>JAPOVS010000027.1 GCA_026708055.1 bacterium
GTTGACCGTGAGCGGCGACGCCGGGGCCGGGCGGGCGGTGACCGTGAAGGCGGCGGGGGCGCCTTCGGTGATCCCGCTGCCTGCGGTGACGCTGATCTCGGGGGCGGCGGCGTGTCGGCGCGCCTCGTCGAGTTTTTGGGCGAGGGCGAGGACGCGTTGCCAGCGTTCGCGGGGCTGGCCGCGTCGGACGCCGGCGGCGTGGTCTCGGAGCTCGTGGAGGGTGAAGCCGCCGGGCGCGCCGAGGAGGGTGTCGAGGGCGCGTTCCCAGTTGGCGAGGGCGCGCTGGTTGGCGGTGACGTTCGTGTGGCGGTCGATCATGTCGAGGATGAGCTTGTGGACGGCGGCGGCTTCGGGGTCGGCGGCGTCGACGATGGCGAAGGTCAGGCTCTGCTGGACCGGCACGTGCACGGCGTCGCCGGAGCCGTCGAAGTAGGCCGCTCCGTCGAGCGCCAGCGTGAGCTGCTCGTCCTCGGCCTCGGCGTCGGCGAGCGCGGTCAGCTTGAGCACGGCGCGGTCCGCGCCGGCGGAGAAGGTGAGCAGCGACCGGGCCGCGCTGAGCGGCTGGTCCTCGCTGACCGTGACGCCCGGGCTCGACGCGGCGTCGAGTGTGAGCGTGTAGTCCTCGCCGGGCGTCGCGCCCGACGCCGCGAGCACGGCGCGCACCTGCTCGTCGCCCTCGAGCGCCGTCGCGAGGCGCAGGGTGATCACCGCGCCGTCGCCGCCCTCGACCAGCTGCGGCAGGCCGCCCGAGGAGCCCTGCGCCCGCGGCGGCGCGCCCGGGCCGCCCGAGGGGGGCGCGTTGGAGCCGGAGGGGGGCGCGCCGGTGCCTGTGGGGTTGCCGTCGGCGTCGCCGGGGCCGCTGTGGATCTGCGGCTGGCCGTCGGGGTCGGGCCGCGGCGGGCCGGTCGGCGAGTTCGAGCCGGCCGGGACCGTCCCGGCGTCGGTCACGCGCACCGTCGCCGACTCGCTGCTGGACGCTAGCCGGTAGCCCGTGCCCGTGTTCAGGGTCACGGTGATCGACCCGTCCGGCTCGGTGAGGTTGTCCCACCTCGTGGGGACGTCGAACTGGACGGCGCCGGTGAAGCCGATGCCGGGGGGGATGTTCACCGTGTTGGCGCCCGGCGTGAAGTTCCCGGTGTCGATCACGTCGCCCGTCTGGGTGACCGTCACCGACAGGGGCAAGGGATTATCGAAGATGTTGCCGATGTAGCGGACGGTGAAGCTGGCGACCTGGCCCTCCGCGATCGGGTCGCCGCTGCCGCCGCCGCGCCGGACGGTCCAATGCCGCCCGACGTGCAGGCTGACCGTCGCGGGCGACACCGGGACCTCGCTGCTGCCGGTGAGGTCGTGCGCGGCGCTCATCCACATGTAGCCCGGCATCCGGCCCGCGGTGAAGCGCTCCGCGTCGAGGTAGCTGCTGCACACGTCGCCCAGGTTCTGCGTCGAGGACATCAGGTGGATGCGCATCGTCTCCATGGTGACGCTGCCGTAGCCGCCGCCGGAGAGCGTGTGCGTCACGTCCACGCACTCGTTGTTCGCGAGCGGCTTGACCCAGACCGCGAACCCGGGCTTGACCGAGACCGCGCCGCCGCGGTCGACGGTGAAGTGCTCGGGGTTGAGCGTGACCGCGAGCTCGTCGTCGGTGTAGGTCCCGTTCTGGCCCCAGGGCGGCTCCGACGCGCCGGGCGTGACCGAGAAGGCGACCCGCCCCGTCTCGGCGTTGTTGTTGTCAGCGTCGCTGACCGCCTTGATCGTCAGCGTCACCGGCCCGGTGGGCAGGTAGTCCGCGCGGAACCAGATCTTGTAGTCCAGCGGGCTGCCGAACAGCCGCAGGTCCCGGTGCCAGTAGTAGTCGTCGGCGTTCAGCTCGAGGCCGTTGCTCTTCCGCTTCGGCGGGTCCCGGTAGCGGGTGATCGTCCAGGTGCCGTCGGCCAGGTAGCGCGCCTGGCGCAGGTAGTAGTCCCCCGGCACATGCCACTTCAGGTACGGGAACTCGTAGACCTCGGGCCGCGGTATCGGCGAGGCGATGTCGTCGTCGGCGATCACGAGGCGCACCGTGTGGGGGTCGCCGCGGCTGTAGAGGGCGTCGTTCTCCGGCAGGGTCCAGGTGAGGGTCCCGTAGTCGGCGTCGGCTGAGTTGTTGGTGACGCTGATGTCGAAGTCCACGCTCGTGCCGCCGCTGGGGATCGTGGCGCTTGACGGGACGGCGCCCGCGTAGCCCGAGCTGTAGGAGGAGCCCGAGGCGAGGCCGGCGACGGCGATGCCGCCGGGCAGCGCGGCCTGGTCCGATTGGATGCGGATGCGGCGGGTGCCGCCCTCGGCGATGTGGCCGTGGCCGCCCACCACCGACACGGTGAGAGTGGGCAGCGCGCCGCCCTCGTCGTCGGTCAAGACCAGCTGCTGGGAGAAGTCGCTGCCCCGGCCCACGCCGCCGCTGACGGTGGTGGCCAGGCCCCGGCCGCTGAGCACCGAGTCAGACACCAGGGCCAGGGTCACGATCTCGTGCCCGGTGTCGCCGTCGTCGAGGCCCGACACCGGCGTGACGGTGATTGCCGCCTCCTGCACCGTCTCGGACCCGGAGCCGGTGAAGAACAGCTTCGGCTCCGCGGTGGCGAGGCCCGACGCGGTCACGCCGGCGCCCGTCGCCGCCACCGCGAAGTCGGGGGTGGCGTGGCCGGGCAGCCGCGCCCCGGTCGCGGTGGTGAGGATCAGCCGCACCTCGATCGCCTCGCGGGCGCGCAGGGGGCGGGACAGGGCGAGCTTCGCTGTCGCGGTGTCAGAAGCGTCGCCCTCGGTCATCCGCGTGTCGTCGCTCGTCAAAGACACCAGGGTGGCCTCGCCGTCCTTGACCAGCGCCTCGTCCGCCGGCTCCTCCGCCGAGACGGTGTAGCCCGTGCAGCCCGTCCCCCCGACCACGCGGGCCACCACGGCGCTGTCGGGCTCGTCCACGGCCGTGTCGGTGTAGGGCACCGACAGGGTGCCCGTCGCGCTGTTGGCGAGGATGGTGACCGTGCGGCGGCCCTCGTTCGCCGCCGAGACGCGGTCCCCGCCGGTCTCCACGACGTCCACGCACACGTCCTTGTTCGCCGTCGGCGCCGGGTCCGCGGTGACCGTGAAGCTGAGCGGGCTCTGGCCCTCCTCGCGCACCTGCTGGTCGTAGTCGTTGCGGCTGATGCCCTCAATGTCCGGCAACCCCACCTTCACCAACGGGGAGGCCGCCGTGTAGTCGCTCGGCTCCACAGTGAATCGCTCCAGGCCCGGAGATGTCACCCGCAGCCCGCTGTTGTGGTTGGTTCCAGCAAGATAGACGATATGCCGCTGGGCCTGCTGGGCGGTGTTGTCGCTGGGCGCCGTCAGCCTGAACGACGCCGACGACGCGTTGGCGGGAATGGTGGCGTGGTAGGAGGTGTGAACGTTATAGACCGACCCGGTCACTGTCGTAGCAGCGCCGAAGCTTGAGGCTCGCGGGCCACTCAGTGTCATGCCAATTTCCGTGCTGCTGGTCCGCGTCGGCGAGATGCTGACCGTGACGGTGACGGTGCCGCCCTCGGCCACCCGGTCAGGCGACACCGACAGGCTGACCTCCGGGCCGGTCGCGGCGCTGTCCCGGATGTACAGCGCGACGTCCCCGCCTTGGCCGCTGGTGTCGAAGGTCGCGCCCGCTATGCCGCTCACAGCCTGGATCCGCAAGGTTCTGCCGACTGTTCTGGGATTGGCGACCGAGTTGGCCGCGGCCGTCGCGGTGAGGCTCGCCGACCGCGGCGCGCCCGCCCCGCTGAAAGTGATGGTCCTGCTGCCGGTGTTCAGGGTCACCCCCGCGGGCGCGCCGTCCAGGGCCAGGGTGTAACCGATCAGACTTGTGTACGTGGCGTTGATGGTCTCGCCCTCGACGAGGTCGCGGCTCAGGCTGACCTCCACGGTGGCGGTGTCGGTGCTGCTGCCCTCGGTCATGATCTGGTCGGTGGCGCTCAGGGACACGTGGATCGGCCCCGCCACGATGAACTCCGGGGACATGGCGTACATGGACCGCGTCTCGGTCCTGGCCCGCTGGCCGTTGCTCAGGGGCCCGTACAGCCTGCCGTTCTCCCGGTGCCTGCCGAACTCCACGTTGGTCGGGGCGCCGAGATAGTGAGAGCTCCGGCGGCGGCAGTCGTTCTCGCTGCCGGTCCAGGGCCAGTCGCTGTCGGCGTGGGGCGCGCCGTTCTCGTTGCGGTGGTCGGCCAGCGTTCCGGCGCGCCACCACTCCGCCGGCTGGGTGCTGCTGCGCCACGGCTGCTCCTGGTTGCAGAAGTCCTGGTAGTCGTTGGCCACCAGCCCGCCGTCGCCCTCGTCGTCCATCCAGTAGATGGGAACGCCCTTGCGCCAGTTGCCGCCATGGCGGAAGTCCAGGTGGTCCCGAAGGTTCGCGGCCTGGGTTGAGCCGACCATCTTGAAGCCCGACGCGTACGGCTTGATCGCCGTGAGCGTGTTGGCGCTCTTGGTGATCTCGCTCTGCACGTAGCCGTCGTAGGTCGCGAGGTCCGTCGCCGTCGCCGCCCACCGCGACGTCGTGCGGAACAACAGCCGGAAACGGTCCCCCGCCCCCAAGCCGCTCGGCTTCAGCGCCCAGTCGTTCGGCACCACATGCACATCCGCCTCCGGAACCGCCGGAACCGAACCGCCGCCCTGCGCCAAAGCCTCCCGCGCCGCGCCCGCCACCAGAACCGGCGCCAACAAACCCGGCAGCGCCACCAGCAGCGCCCACTGCCGCGCCCGGCGGCGGCGCCGCCTCAGGTCAGAACAAGAACTCCGCGGGGGGGGGGGGCGTACTAGAACACATCACAACTTCTTATGCCCTTTCAATCCTCGCACGCGGCGGGGCGACGCGGTCAGGCCATTCCGAGGGCGCCGCGGCCGCAGCCGCGCCCTCGGCACCCGAGCGGCTCGCGAGCCTCCACCGGGCGCTCCTCGCCGTCGTCAATCCCGCAGATCTCCGAATGACCGAACTATACCCGCGCCCCCCAACCCAGAGAACTCGGAGTGTGCTGAGCAATCTACGGGCAGCGCCGGTCGGGTGGCGAAAGCCGTGGATTCCGGCCTTCGCCGGAATGACGGATGCTGGACCTGCCGCATTGTTCAGCAGTCTCTTGGCCGCCAAACAAGCCGCCGCCCCCCGTCCGAGCCCAGGGATAGCGCCGACGCCACGAGCGCGAGCGCCGTCCGTGGAGCTGATGGGACTCGAACCCACGACCCCTTGCTTGCAAAGCAAGTGCTCTAGCCAGCTGAGCTACAGCCCCCGAGGCGGTCGCTTCCGGAATTGTCGGCAGGCGACCGACCTCTGAGGCTAGCAACACCCGGCAGCGGCCCGGACCCCGGGGCCGACGCGTTCGCTGAGACGATCGGGGGCGAAGTACGCTGCCGCTGCCGCGGGCGCAGTGGTGATCCCGAACGTCGGTACGGCACCCAGAGAGCAGGACTGGTGGCTCACATGACCAACGGTGCATCGACCCAGACGCTGACCCTGGTCGACGAGTTCCTTCTGACACTCCTCAACGAGGAGGCCGGTTATTTCCACCAGGTGCCCGGCTGGGATCTGAACTGCGCGGTCGTCGGCGCCGGCCTCGCGGAGCTGTCGCTGAGGTCCCGCATCGACACAGACCTCGATTCGCTGATCCTGCTGGATCCGACCCCGACCGGGGATCCTGCCGTGGACCCGATCCTGGACAAGATCGCCGGCGAATCCATCCAGGGCAATGCGCAGTACTGGGTCGAACGGCTCGCCTTCCGGGCGGAGTCCGTCGTCGACATGACGCTGGAGCGCCTGGTCGCGTTGAAGATTCTGGAATACCACGACGGCGACTTCTGGTCCCTGGCCCGCGCCGGCTGGCAGGCAGATCTTCACGCCGCTTCTCTGGAAGGCACCGCGGCCGAGTTCGTCACGACCCGCCTCGCCAGGGTGATCTTCAACGATGAGATTCCGGAACCCAGGGACATCATCATCATATGCCTGCTGAACACCTGTGGTGTCCTGCGTCTCATCTTCCAACTTGATGAAGACGCAGAGGCACGGATCGAACTCATCTGCAAGATGGATGTGATCGGTCGCGCGATAGCCCAGGCGATTGAGCACAGCCAGGCCGGCCCTCTGTTCCGAAGTGCTGCCTTGGCCAGGAAGATCCCCGCTGTTCCATTCCGCAAGATTCTGCGGAATAGACATGTTCGCGACGGCAACCTACCCGCGTTGTTCGCGGGCCTCGCGGAGGAGTACGGCCCGGTGTTCAAGATTCGGCTGCCGTTTGCGAAACCCCTGATCTTTCTTGCCGGGCCGCGGGTAAATCGCTGGATCCACCGGAATGGGCGATTGTTCCTTAGGACCAGGGAGTACTTCGCTGACATGGAGAGGGTCTACGGCGCGTCGGGCGTGCTTCCTGCGTTGGATGGCGCAGATCATTTCCGGCTTCGCAAGGTCATGTCGCCGTCACTTGCCCGCCGCAAGCTCGAGGGACTGCTGGGCCCTCTCATGAGTCACGGCCGACAGTATATCTCGAGTTGGACCCCCGGAGAAGAGATCACCGCGACACATGTGTGTCGTCAGTTGATTAATGCAGAGACTTCGCCTCTGCTGGTCAGTGTCGACTCTCAGGACGTCATTGATGACGTGATCGCTTACAAGGAACGAGCACTCAACACACAGATCTCCAGGATCCTTCCCAAGTTCATGCTGCACACGCCGAAGATGAGACGTCGGGCGAAGCTGGTGAATCTCGTACGGGACAGGGTGCAGAGTGTTCATACATCTGCCCAGCGGGTCGGATGCCCTCGGGAACTCGCTGACGACCTGCTCGATCTGCACGCCAGCGACCCGCAGTTCTTTCCCGAGTCGAACCTGGGGTTCGCTCTCTCCACTCCGTTGCTCGCCGCCATGTATCTTGGCGATTCGCTCGCATTCGCATTGTATGCCATGGTCTCACAGCCGGAGCTGAATGAGAGAATCCGCAATGAAGCGGATGCCCTGTTCGCCGACGGTGATCCGGGACATGAAGATCTCACAGGGTCCGCGGTCGACGTCACTACTCGCTTCATCATGGAGTGCATGCGTCTTTACCCGTCGGTTCCTGCGTCTATCCGGAACGTCATGAATAGATGCGTCGTTGAGGGCTACGAACTAGTCGACGGTATGCGTATCCATATCTTTACCACGGCGCCGCACTACATGAAAGACGCGTTCCCCGACCCCTACAGTTTTGACATCGACCGCTATCTGCCGTCGCGCAAGGAGCATCTCAGTCCCGGTTACGCCCCGTACGGGCTTGGAACGCACATATGTCTCGGATTCCGGTGGATGGAACTGCAACTCGCGGTGAATTTGCTGATGATCGCGCACTATTTCACGCTTGAACTTTCGCCCGCCGACTACAAGCTCAAGTTCAATCCGTTCCCGTCGATGTCCCCTAGCAAGAAGATGAAGTTCATCGTCTCCGAGCGGAGGCACGAACTACCTGTCTGAGGCACTCCGGACGGGCTTGGCGGGCAGCGCCGGTCACTGCCCGGGCATCACATGGTCAGTCTGCCGTCGAGGGGGATTCCGTCTCTGGGTGGTGTCGGCGGTGGATCTCCTCGGCGACGATGTCGAGGTCGTCCCACATGCGTTGCACCTGCGAGCGGAGCTTCATGTTCTGGTAGGCACCCCAGATGGTCATCGCCGGCGGGACGACCAGGATCGAGACGATGAGCGAGTAGGCGATCGTGATGGCGGCGGTGATGCCGAGTTGCTGGGAGCCCTCCAGCGGTGAGAGCACCAGCACGCCGAACCCCAATGCGGTCGTCAACGCCGAGCCCAGCAGCGCCGACCCCGTGGTGGAGAGCGTCCGGATCGCCGCTTGCTCCGGGTTGCGGAGGCGGCTGAACTCCTCCCGGTACCGGTGGATCACGTGGATCGTGTAGTCCACGCCGATCCCGATCGAGAGCGCCGTGATGATCGAGGTGAGCATCGTGTAGGGAATGCCCACGAGCGCCATCGTGCCCAGCACCCAGATGAGGACCAGCACGATCGGGCCGACCGCGATGACCCCCAGCGCGGGCCGTCGCTGCGTGAGCCAGAAGAACAGGGCGAGGATGCCCAGCGCCACACCGACCGTCGAGGCGATCGCCTCGGTCTGCCGGGATGTGATCTGGTTGGCGATCTCGACGCCCAGGATGCTCGCGGAGGTCGCCGTGATGGCCTCGTCATCGCCGGCCCAGAGCGCCTCGATCTCCTCCTGGACGTGCAACGTCGCCGCGGGGTTGTCCGTGTAGACGGGGAACTGGAGCAGCAGCTTGTCGTCACCGTCGGGGTTGTTGACCAGGACACGAGCGACCTCGGGATCTGTCGCCTCGATCCTGTCGAGGAACTCCTGCATCAGGACCGGGTCGACGGCCACCCCTGCGGATGCCTCACTGAACAGCGCCGCCAGCTCCGGGTCGTACTTGTCCCCGGGCCGGCCGCTGTCGTGGGTCCAGTCCACGAGGATCGATTCGAAGGACCCTTCCAGCGGTCCCGCCACCGCCGCCGGACGGCGCTGGGGGTCAGCGAAGGCGGCTTCGAGCTCGTCCAGGTTCAGGAGCGTGCGGGTCTCGGTGGCCTCGGCTCTCACGAGCATGCTGGCGAGTTCCGTCGAGCCGCCCACGGACGCCTCGAGCGTCTCCAGATCGTTCAGGACGGTGCCGCCCTTGGGCAGGACGTCGCGGATGCTGAACTCGGCATGGAGGCCGCTGGCCGCGAACGCCATCCAGATCGTCACGCCGGTCACGGCGATGAGGTAGGGCGCCGGGCGCCGCGCCACGCTCGTCCCGAGCATCTCTGCTCCCCGCTCGATGCCGGGCAGTGCTCCGGAGACCCGGCGGGGCTCCTTCAGCTTGCCGCGCGCCTCGCGCCGGCGGTCGATGATCGTCCGGCCTGCCGGGATCAGTGTGAGCATGACGACGAGGCTCAGCGCCACGCCGAGCGCGGCGACGACGCCGAAGTCGCCGAGTGTCCCGATCGGCGAGAACAGGTTCGCCAGGAAGCTGGCCGCCGTCGTCACAGCCGCCAGTGCCAGCGGGATGGCGACGTTGCGGAGCCCGGCGCGGACCGCCTGCTGCACCGCCAGGCCCTCGGCTCGCTGCTCGCGGTAGTGCGAGACGGCTTGAATGGCGTAGTCAACCGAGAGGCTGATCAGCATGATCGGCACCATCACGGTGAGCGAACTCGGCGGCCCGATCAACCCCAGCGCGTTCGGTCCCAGCCAGCCCTCCGCCCCGACGATCCAGATCAGCGAGAACAGCAGCCCCAGGAGTGTGAGCAGCAGATCCGAGAACGAGCGCAGGAAGAGCAGGAGCAGCGCGGCGATCAGCACCAGCGCCACGCCTATCAACGGCAGCATTCCGGTCTCGGTGGCCTCGGTGTACTCGTCCTCGATCACTATGACCGACATGCTGGTCACGCCGAGCGGGCCCTCGGAGCCCGAGGCCAGGTCGTCGATTGTCCGTTCGATGTCGGCGATTCGCTCGTCGCCGCTGTCGAGCAGCCGGATCGTGGCGATGGCGATCGGCGTTCCGTCGTCGTCGATTCCGGTCACGGCGCCGAGCGCCTCCCCGATCTCCGGGACGCTGCGGACCGAGTCGATCTCGGCCTGCGCGAGCGATGCCAGATCGTCGCGTTCGAGGATGCCCCCGATCAGCAGGCTGGGGGCGAAGACCGGATCGGCCGGTGCCAGTTGCGCCGTCACGTCCGCGTCGCTGAGGATCGTGTCGAGCAGGGCGTCCATCTGGGCCAGCCCGCCGGGCGTCAGGGCCTCGCCGCGGAAGACCAGCGTCACGACCCTGACATCGCTGTGGCCCCCGAAGCTCTCGTCGATCTCGATCACCGCAGAGCGGACGTCGTTGCTGGCAGGAAGCAGGGCCAGCGAGACCCCCTCCGTCGGCGGCGCTCGCCGCGTCGCCCCCGCGGCCAGCACGACGGTGACGAGGATCAGCACGCCGATGGTGATCCACGGCCGGACCGTGACCAGGCGGCTGAACCTGTCGAGAGGACGGCTCACGTCCCTTGACTGTAGCCCGTGCCCGCGCCGGGGCCGGCTCGGCGGCGATACGATGAGCATCCGTGGTGATGGCGCTCGGCCGGGTCATAGGCGCCCTACGAGCTGCGCATCGGGGCACGGACGTCGCGGGTCGTGTGGCTGACTTCGAACAATGGATCGAAAGATCCGCTGCCGCCGACGCGGGCTCCTCGGAATACGACCACACCGCGGTGGTCAACGACTACTACGACCTCTGCAACCAGTTCATGGAACTCGGCTGGGGTGAGTCCCTGCAATTCGCGCCCCTGGCACCGAAGGAGACGCTGGAGCAGGCCATCGCCCGTCACCAGCGGGCGATGATCGCCAAGCTGAGGCTGGAGCCGGCAATGGATGTCGTCGACATCGGATGCGGATTCGGCGCACTGATGCGCCGCGTTGCGACAGAGGCCGATGTGCGGGTCGTCGGCATCAACAACAACGAACACCAGATCGAGCAGGCGAAGCTCCGCAATCGCGAAGCCGGCCTGGATCGGGTGAGCGACTGCCTCGAGTGCAACATCATGGACATGAGCAGCATCGGAGCAGGCTCCTTCGACAGGGGCTATGCCATCGAGTCGACTTGCCACACTCCGGACAGGGCCAAGGCGTACGCAGAGATCTTCCGCATCCTGAAACCGGGAGCCTTGTTCTGGGGCCAAGAGATGTGTATGACCGACGGCTTCGATCCGATATCCGCCGAACATCGATCCATCAAGCAGGACCTCATGCTGACCATCGCACTGAAGGAGATCCCCCGCTTCGCCGAGGTGAACCTGGCGCTCGAGTCGGCTGGATTCGAGGTCCTCGAGGGCTCTGACAGAAGCAACAGCGACGGTTGCACAGTCCCCTGGTACGCTCCCATGGAAGGTCGCTACGGGAAGCTGGGGCGCGGGCTCATCCGTGTCCCCAAGGTCCGTAAGGCGCTTGTAGCGGCGTCGAGGGCGGCAGAGGTCGTGCGAGTCCTCCCGCGCGGTTCAGCCAGGGTTCTCGCACTCATGAATCGAGCGGCCGACGCCTACGTCAGCGGCGGCAGGGCCGGGATCTTCACACCCCTGTACTGCTTCCTGGCCAGGAAACCCGTCTGAGAGCATTAGCGGACAGGCGGCCACCACCGACTGAGAATTCCAATCCGCGCACTCCCGTCATTCCGGCGGAGGCCGGAATCCATGACTCGGCCACGAGACCGGCGGTGGCCGGTCGGGGCCCTAGCGTGGTGACGTGCGCGCGCACCGACTTCGTGTTCTCTTGGGGGGTCTCGCATTGCTGGCGGCGTCCTGCGCGAGCGGCGATGGGGCCGAGGCGCCCACCTCCGATGGGTCGCCAGCAGCGGCCGGGCCGCAGCGGGACGCTGTGGCGGCGCCCCCCGCGGGCGGCGAGCGGGACTCCGGCGGGGCGGGGCCGCGGGCCGCTGACGGCGCCGCGCCGGATCCTGATCTAGCGCCATCGCCGTCCCCGGTCGACGCGGGGTCGGCTCCGGACGTCGACCGGCCGCCGGGCGGCAACGACGGGCCGGCACCGGCCGAAAGTCCGCCGGAGCCTCCGACCGCCGAGGCGGACGAGCACGTCGTCGAATTGCAGCAGGCCGACGCCGGGTCGGTTGTCGAGGTCGAGCCGGCCGACGATGCCACGCCGGTGGCGGATGACCTCGAGGTACACCCGGTCGAACGCGCCGCACTGCGGAACTTCCGCGGCTACGAGTTCCCGCCCGCGCCCGACGTGCCGTCCGGTCCGCTCGGGCAGGCGGCGGCCGAAGACCTCGAGGCTGTCTGGTCGGGGCTCACGACCGAGGTCGATGTCGGTGCGGTCGCCCGACTCGGGCAGTCCGGGGACCCGAGACTGGGCTGGATCCTCTCGGACCTCCTCAGGTTCTTCTACTACGGCGAGGTCCACGAGGAGGCGGTGTCCGCCTTCGAGACGTTGACGGGTGTGAGCCTGGCCGCCGATCCGGTGGCGGCCCGCAGCCCGTGGCAGTCCGTCACCGACCACATGTTCGCCTGGGATCTGCCCGCCTTCGACGGCTACGTCGACTACAAGGAGCGGCTGTTCACGCTGGTGGAGCCGGGCTGGCAGCCGTTCTTCGACGACCCTGAGTCGGCCATCGACTGGCGGTTCGTGAGTTGGGGAGGGGTGCGGATCGACGACCGCCCGCTCGGCGACCCGCAGCGGTGCGTCCGGGGCTGCATCCCGGCCCGCGACGACCCGCCGGTCACCGCCGCCGCCGGAGGTGCCTGGTATCCCGACGACCGCATCGTGTTCGCGCTGGTCATCGGCGGCGAGGCCAGGGCCTATCCGAAGAACTTCATGGAAGTCCACGAGATGGTCAACGACACGCTCGGGGGACGCAGGATCGGCTTCCCTTATTGCACGCTGTGCGGCGCCGCCCAGGCCTACTTCACCGACGACGTTCCCCCTGGCGTCGAGACACCGGTGCTGCGGACCTCGGGGCTGCTCTCGCGGTCCAACAAGGTCATGTACGACCTCGTCACCAAGTCGGTGTTCGACACCTTCACCGGCGAGGCCGTCTCGGGACCGCTCCGGGAGAAGGGAGTGGTCCTCAACCAGGCGACCGTCGTGACCACCACTTGGGGCGAGTGGAAGGCCGCCCATCCCACTACGACGATCGTCGCCCGCGACGGCGGTATCGGCCACAGCTACCCGCTCGACCCGCTGCGCGGCCGCGACGACGACGGGCCCATCTTCCCGATCGGAGACGTCGACGCGCGCCTCGGCGTCCACGACCAAGTCTTCGGCGTGGTCCTCGATGACGGCACCCCGGTCGCCTTCCCGGTGGACGCCGCGGTCGCTGTGCTCGAGGCCGGCCGAACCGTGGAACTCGCTGGCGGCAGCCTCCGCCTCGACGGGGGCGGCGTGCGCGCTGTCGACGCCGCCGGCAACGAGATCGAAGGCCACCAGGCCTTCTGGTTCGCCTGGAGCCAGTTCATGCCCGACACCCTCCTCTGGGCGCCCTGAGCCCGCTCCAATCCGGCTCGCAACGACGTCGGCGGTAGACCGCGCGCCGAGCGGGCACGCTACGGCGGGAGTGATCCGGTCGCGGCTCAGGCGGCGAGGGGGCGGCCGAAGGGGAGTTGGTCTCGCCAGGTGGCCAGGAAGCTCTCGGCGTGGTGGCAGGCGCCCAGGAAGGCGCCCTCGGAGTGGGCTGCGGTCTCCTCGGTGGATTGGCGTCGGCTTCGGTGGCGGTGGCCGTCGCAGGGTCGGAGGCGTATCGTTGAGGCATGGGTCAGAGGACTCAATCTCGTTGCCAGGGGAGAGCGTCGTGACGGCACCCGAGTACGAGCCCGGAGAGATAGCAACCCGGGGAGAGGCTATCTACCGGAAGTTCATCCAGCCACAGGTGGGGTCAGTGGAGAAGGGGAGCTTCGTGGTCATCGACGTGGAGAGCGGCGATTACGAGATCGACGCCGGCGACGCGGTGGCTACCCGCCGGCTGTTGGAACGCCGGCCGGGGGCCGTGACCTACGGTGTGCGCGTCGGCCATCGCGCGGCCTACAGCCATGTCGGGGGTTTCAGGGCACCCAGCAGCCGATGATCCGAGGCAGGGTAAGCGACGACGCCCAGGCACTGATCACTGTCGAGATCCTGGACGGTGAGGGTCGTTGTCGGCCCCTGGATTTCATCCTGGACACGGGGTTCACTGGCTATCTCACTCTGCCCGCAGAGTCCATCCGCCGGCTTGGGCTGCCCGCGGTGGGTGGGCGCACCTTCGAACTGGCCAATGGAGAACTCTTTGAGTTCGAGGCCTACCTCGCCTCTGTGTCCTGGCATGGACGCCCGACTGACGCAGTGACGCTGAAGTCGGACAGCGCTCCCTTGTTGGGCATGACCCTGCTGTGGGGAAGCCGGGTGATCGTGGATGCCTTGAGCGGCGGCAAGGTCACGATCGAGGAGCTGACTTCTGCGCGGTAGCCGTTGCCCACCGCGACGATTGGGGTCGTCGAGTGGAACCGGTCAGGCGGCGAGGGGGCGGCCGAAGGGGAGTTGGTCTCGCCAGGTGGCCAGGAAGCTCTCGGCGTGGTGGCAGGCGCCCAGGAAGGCGCCCTCGGAGTGGGCTGCGGTCTCTCGGACCAGGCTCGTGATGGTCTCGCTTGCGGCGGTTTCGATCGCCTCGGCGGTGACGGCGTCGCCCTTGAGTCCGGCCAGTTCGCCGGGCCAGGCGGCGAACAGCGGGCCGGCGAGGCAGATGAAATCCGCAAGCACCACCGTGCCGGCCGCCTGCAGGATCACCAGTGCCCGGGTGGTGAACGGGACGGGGTGCAGGCAGGCCACCGCCGAGACGTTGAGACCCGTCGCGACGTTGTGGTCGAGCACGCCCATCTTGGAGCCCACCAGCAGCACGTCGTCGGCCGCCCTCCATATGTCGTCGGGTGCTGAGCAGGCGGCGTCTAGATGTTGCACGAAGCCGACGCCGTGCTGCGCCCACGCCTCACCGACTGCGGCGGCATCGAGGCCTGCGCCGTCCGGGGCCGCGCAGAAGCCCTTCTCGGTGGCGAAGCCCGCAAGCACGGCCCCCCGTGCGGACGCGGCGGCGGCGGCCGCCACGCCGGCGGGTCCGCAGCCCTCGATCACGATCCGGCGTCCCCCCAGCCCGTCCAGCGCTGCCGCCGCGGCGGCCACCGCGCCGCTGCCGACCAGCCGCTCGGCGAGGGTGATCCCCCCGGCGGTGTGGAGACGGATCGCATGGCGCGGGTCCTGTGCCTGCAGCGGCGCCAGGTCGGCGGCGCTGAGGCCCTTGCCGGCATCGGGGAGGACCTCGCCCGTCGCCACCCAGGGCTCGCACTCCGCCACGAACGCCTCCACGGCGTCGTCGCGATCGTCGGGCCGCGCGTTGATGCCCCCCGACGCTCCCGAGCGGCGCATGCCGACGGCGGCGAAGGTATAGGTGGCCGAGCGCGCCATCTCCCGGACGCCGCTCGGCAGGATCTTCGGTGCCAGCCGCATCAAGCCCGCGGAGCCCTCGGCGTCGTCGAGGTCGACCACGATGAAGGCGTCGGTGCCCGAGAGTCTGCGGAGCGCCATCAGCCCGCCGGGGCGCCGTCGTCGAGGCGATCGCGCACGGTGGGGGCACCGGCTGGCGTGCGGCCCCGCATCAGCCGGTCGGGTCTCCTGCGGTGGCCCCGCCGTCGCTCCCGGGTCCCGCATCACTTGGATCGGCGTCGAGGCCCAGATCGTCGAGTTCGGCCACTATCTGCGTCACCTGGGTCTCGGCTGCCACAAGACGCTCTCGGCAGAAACGCAACAGCTCGGCGGCCCGATCCACGTGTGTCGCCAGGGCATCGACGTCCACGTCGGGCGCTTCGAGGGCGTCGAGGATCTTCTGCAGTTCGGCCATGGCGGCGGCGTAGCCGTCGGCGGGCGCCTGCTCCGGCGTGCTCTCAGCCATCTTCGCTCCCGGTCGTCTCGGCGGACGCGACCGCAGTAGCGGTGCTGGTGACGGTCCCGTCCCTCATCCGGGTTCGCAGGGTAGCGCCGGGCGCGATGTCGGCGACCGACCGCAGCAGTCGTCCAGCCCCGTCGGTCGTGATGGTCCAGCCCCGCTCCAATGCCCGCTGCGGGTCGTAGGCGCGGACTTGCGCGTCGAGTGCGTCGAGCTGGCGGCGCCGGGTCTCCAGAGCGTGCGCGGTGTCGAGGCTCAGGCGTCCGGCGGCGGAGGCCAGCAGACGGCGCTGCCCGGCGAGGCGGGCGGTGATCCTGTCGGCGGTCAGCACATGCTGCGCGTCGAGGTGCCAGCGGGCTCGCTCGGCACCGTGGCGCGCCACTCGGTCGATGCCGAGAGCCAGCCGGCGCATCTCGCTGCGGGCGCCGCGGCAGGATGCCCGGAAGGCCGCCCCGGCCCGTTGGGCGGCGTCGGCAAGCCGGTGCCGGTCACCGGCCAGCCTGCCGTCGACGGCGTCCTCGATCCGCCGCCAGAGAGCCAGGGTGGCCCGGTCGAACCGCCCGGCCTGTGCAACGAGGGCCGCCGCGCAGGCGGTGGGCGTGCTGCAGGCGGTGTGGGCCACGACATCCGCCACCGAGCGGTCGATCTCGTGGCCGATGCCGGTCAGGACCGGCGCCGCGCTCTGCGCGATGGCCTGTGCCACCGCGGCGCTGTCGAACGGCGCCAGTTCGGTGCGGGCACCGCCGCCGCGTACCAGTGCGATCACGTCCACTGCCTGCTGGCCGGCCAGCGCCACCGCCGCGGCGATCCTCTGCTCGCTGCCGAAGCCCTGCACCGGCGTGTCTGCGACCAGGATCTCCCAGCCGATCCCACCGGCTGCCAGCACGTTGCGGAAATCGGCCTCGGCGGCGCTGCCTGCGCTGGTGACCAGCGCCACACGCAGGGGCAGCGTCGGCAGCGGAAGGGCCCTGTTGCGCTCCAGCAGGCCGGCGGCCTTCAACTCGCCCAGCAGACGGTCGCGCTGGTCGTCCAGCCTGCTGAGCGTGTAGGCGGGGTCGATGGTCTTCATCTGGAGTTGGACTTGGCCCCGCGCCTTGTAGACGGAGACGCTGCCCCGGATGCGGACCTCCACCCCGTCGATCATCTGGCCCGCCGCGCCCGCCCCGAGGATCCGGTTCACGATCTTGCGGTACCAGTCGAACAGGACGACCGGGAGGACTGCCGGCGGGTTCCTGTCGGCCGGCGTGGGAGTGACCAGGTCGAAGTAGACGTGGCCCTTGCGGGACCTGTGCAGGTTGCGGATCTGGCCCCTGATCCAGATCTCGTCCGGAAACGCCGCCTCGACCGTCTCGGTCAGCTCGGCAAGCAGTTCGTGCACGTCGTAGGTCGTGTCGTCGCCACCGCCAGACGCAGGCGTGTTGTTGGCCGGAGCCTCTATGCGCGGGAGCTCGCTCACCGCGACCCCGCGCCGGCCGCCGTTCGGACAGGCCCCCTGCGGCCGACCGGCCCGCCCGCCCGCTCGTGCCGTGCCGCCCTCACCGGTTCGCCTCGGCCCGCACCAGGGTGCGGTAGAGCTTGGCGTAGAGCCCGTCGTCGGCCAAGAGTTCGTCGTGGCGGCCCTGCTCCACCAGCCGGCCCTCATCCAGCACCACGATCCGGTCGGCGGCGGTGATCGTGGACAGTCGGTGCGCGATCACGAAGGACGTGCGGCCGGCCAGCGCCGCCGCCAGCGCCGCCTGCACGGCGGCCTCGTTCTCGCTGTCGAGATGGCTGGTCGCCTCGTCCAGGATCACGATCGCCGGGTCCTTCAGCAGCATCCGGGCGATCGCCAGGCGCTGCTTCTCGCCGCCGGAGAGGCGGTAGCCGCGCTCGCCCACGAGGGTGTCCAAGCCCTGCGGCAGCCCCTCGATCACTGCGAGGATGCCGGCCGCCCGGCAGGCCTCGGCGATCTCGTCCGCCGATGCGTCGGGACGGGCGTAGCGCAGGTTCGCTTCCACCGTGTCGTGGAAGAGGTGGGGATCCTGGGGCACCACGCCGACCGCGGCCCGCAACGACTCGCCGGTGACGTCGCGCAGGTCGTGACCGTCGACGGCGATGGTGCCCTCGTCGGGGTCGTAGAGCCGCAGCAGCAGCGCGGTGAGAGTCGTCTTGCCGGCGCCCGACGGTCCGACCAGCGCCACCAGCTCCCCCGGTGGGATGTCCAGGCTCATGCCGTCCAGAGCCGGGCCCGCGGGCTTGTCGCCGTTCGTCGACGGATCCGGCATTGCAGGGGCGAGCGACGCCAGGGCGGCCGTGTCCGTCGGCGGGTAGGTGAACCGCACGTCCCGCAACTCCACCCGGCCCCGGGGCCGCGGCAGGCGACCGGCGCCGGGCCGGTCCGGCACGGCGTTCGGCGCGTCCAGCACCTCGAAGACCCGCTCGAAGGACACGATCGCCGTCATGATGTCGACGCGGGCGTTGGTGAGGCTCGTGAGGGGCATGTAGATGCGGATCACCAGCAGGCCCATGGCGGCCAGCGTGCCGATCGTGACAGAACCGGAGATCGCCAAGTGCCCGCCGACCCAGTAGACCGCGGCCGTGCCCACGGCGCCGAGCAGGGTCAGGGCAATGAAGAACACTCTCGCGTACATGGCGGTGCGCACGCCCAGGTCCCTCACGTTGCTGGCCTTGTCGGCGAACTGCTCCCGCTCGGCGTCGTGGCGCCCGAACAGCTTCACCAGCAGGGCGCCCGCCACGCCCAGGCGCTCGGTCATCAGCGTGTTCATGTCGGCGTTGTGCTCCATCTGCCGACGAGTGAGCGCCTGCAGGCGCCGCCCGACGCGCTTGGCGGGGAGCACGAAGACCGGCAGCAGCGCCAAGGCCAGCAGCGTGAGCCGCCAGTCGAGGATGATGAACATCGTCAGCAGCGTGATCAGCAGGATGCAGAGGTTGGAAACCAGCTGGCCGAGGGTGCCGGTCATGGCTCGCTGGGCGCCGATCACGTCGTTGTTGAGGCGGCTGATCAGCGCCCCGGTCTGCACGCTGGTGAAGAACGAGACCCCCATGCGCTGGACGTGGTCGTACAGGGCCACCCGCAGGTCGAAGATGAGCCCCTCGCCGATGCGGGCCGACCACCAGCGCTCGCCGAAGGCCAGCAGCGCCTCGGCGAAGGCGGCCGCCAGGATGAGGCCCGCCAGCAGGTTCACGTAGCCCCGGTCGGAGTTGACGATGGCGTCGTCGATGATCTCCCGGAACAGCAGCGCCGGCACCTGGCTCAACAGGGCGCCCAGCAGGATGGCGATCACGAACAGCGTGATCATGCGCTTGTAGGGGACAGCGAACCCCAGCACCCGCCGCGCCACGTTGCGGTCCAGGGTGCGCCCCTTCACCGCCTCGGCATCACGCCCCAGCGCCGCGTGCAGCCCCCAGTCCATGCCGTCAGGTTGTCACACTTGTGCTGGCTGGAGACGCTGCCTGGTTGTACGTCGCCGCGTACCGCCCCCGGGGGACCGCCGCCGTCAGGGGCGATCGTCGGGCTTACTTCTGGTCGTCCAGTCGGGCGCGCAGGGCCGCCACCTCGGCCTCGGCGGCGCGGCGGGCTGCGGCCTCGGCGTCTCGCTCGTGGCGAACCAGGTTGAGGGCTTGGCTGGTGTCGTCGGGATCCGGCAGCCATCGGCCGGTGCGGGGGTCGCGGAAGCGCAGCCGGCGCTCGTCGGCGTGCAGGTCGAGTTCCAGGACGCTGCTGTGGCCGGCGAGGCGTCCGTCGTCGTCGGGGCCCACCGCTATCGGTGCCCATGCGCCGCCCACCCGGCGGTTGCCCTGCAGCACTGGGCTGTGCAGGCCCCGGCCGCTGGGGTCGAAGCGCCAGTACTCGCGGGCACCCACCTCGAGGTAGATGGCGGGCTTGTCCTCCCGGTCCCTCTCGGCCATCGTCCCCGAGGCGATCTCCAGCACGAACGCCGGCGGCGCGCCCGCGTCCCAGATCCGGTAGCTGAAATCCTCCTCGATGGCCCCGGCGTCCACGCCGAAGGACACGAGCACGTCCGGGACCACGAACTTCGTGTCCGGTGCCCGGCGGTAGTACACGTTGAGCTCTTGGCCCACGAAGCAGTCCGAGCGCCCCGAGAAGTAGGCGCTCAGGGCGCCGTAAGCGAGGAATTGGGCGCGCGAGTGGCGCGGGGACTCACCCATGTCCGGGGCGGTGGCCGGGTACGCCACAGCAGGATCCACCTCGGTCAGAACGCTCATCGTCGCCTCCCCTCCCGCGGCCCCGCAGCCCCGGCTCAACGCTCCAGCCTAACCCCACCGCCCTGCCGCCGTGCCTCTCGACTACCATGATAGATTATAGTATCACTTGAAAGCGCTATATTATCTCGAAAATATTCCTGATATGCTGCAGATCAGGAACACAGGCCACCAGGCCAGGTGGATGGAAGCGCCCGAGGTCCGCGTGGCTGTCGCAGGTCTCCCATACGGTTACGCCAATGGCTGACTGCGACGAGCCTGCCGGCGCCGTCGACTCCCCTCGTACCGCGGCGCAGCCTGACGACGATCCGTTGCTCGGTGCCTCCTCGGAGGCGCATCTGGCAGCTGTGGCGGGCCGCATCCTGCGCGCTGATTCCTTGGACCGACTGTCATCTCTGGAGCGGCGGTTGCTCAGTCGGGCGCCAGTGGATTCGGTCAGCTGTCGCGTCGTCGCGAACGTGCGCGAGCGGATCGAAGCCGGGACCGATCCTCTCGGGGACGCCTTCCTCAAGCTACGCAGCGCGGATGTGCGCCGGGAATCGGGGGCGGTCTACACGCCGCAGGTGATCGTCGGCTCGATGGTCGCGTGGTTGTCGCAAGAGCCCTCCGTCGGGCGGATCGTGGATCCGGGTGCGGGTTCGGGACGGTTCGCGCTCGCCGCCGGGCGGGCGTTCAACGAGGCACGCCTCGTCGCAGTCGAATCCGACCCCCTGGCCTTGCTGTTGCTGCGCGCCAACCTCACGGCTGCCGGTTTGGCGGAGCGGTCCGAGGTCGTCGCCGGCGACTACCGCCTCCTGCGGCTGGGCGACGCAGTCGAACAGCGGGGACCGACGGCGTTCATCGGCAACCCGCCGTACGTCCGCCATCACCTCATCGAGCGCGGCTGGAAGGAGTGGCTCCATGCCGAGGCGAATCGTCTCGGCGTACCCGCGAGCGGGCTCGCCGGCCTGCATGTGTACTTCTTTCTCCAGACCGCTCTGCCCGCGGCGCCCGGCGACATCGGCACGTTCGTGACGTCGGCCGAGTGGCTGGACGTCAACTACGGGAAACTCGTGCGCGCCCTGCTCGTTCGCCATCTCAGTGTGGAGTCGGTCCACCTCATCGATCCGTCGGAACTGCCGTTTGGCGACGTCGCCACGACGGCGGCGATCACGTGCTTCCGAGTCGGTCACACCAGGGCGCCTCGTCGGCTTCCGGAAGATCGCAACAATCGGTGATCTGGGCGCGTTGGAAGGAGGGCGCAGTGTCAGCCGGGCCCGGCTGCAGGCGACAGTTCGCTGGACTCCTCTTCTCGCGGCCCCGAAGCGCCCACCGGATGGCTACGTCGAGTTGGGCGAACTCTGCCGCGTCCATCGCGGCACCGTGACGGGCGCCAACGGCACATGGATCACCAGCCGGGATGATTCAAGGCTTCCCGCGAGCACGCTGTTCCCTTCGGTGACCAGGGCGCGGGAACTGTTCGACGCCGGCGATCGTCTGAAGTCGCTCGACGGTCTGCGATGCGTGATCGATCTGCCGGAGAACCTCGACGAACTCGATCCATCCGAGCGACGTGCCGTGGAGCGGTTCCTGCGTGCCGCCCGCGCCGGCAACGTGCACGAGGGGTACATCGCACGCCATCGGAAGTGCTGGTGGTCGGTCGGCCTCCGATCCCCGGCGCCGATCATCGCCACCTACATGGCGCGCCGCCCGCCGGCCTTCGTCCGCAATCCAGTCGGCGTGCGCCACGTCAACGTGGCGCACGGGCTGTATCCCCGGGAGCCGATGACTGCGACAGTCCTCGACCGCCTCGCCGGGGTCCTCTCGGCAACGGTAACGACCGACGGAGGCCGAATCTACGCCGGCGGGCTCACCAAGTTCGAGCCCGGCGAAATGTCCCGCCTGGCGGTCCCGAGCGTCGACCTCCTGGCCGCGAACGAGGTCGCCGCCTAGATGCTGCCGGCGAACTCCATCGGTGGTTGCGGCCGATTGTCCTGACGTCCGGCGTCGGTCAGGCGGTCGGACGCCCCGACCCGATCACGTTGGGCCTAATGGGAGTGGTCGGCCGCTGCTGCGGCGGCGGGCACAGTCGGTGTTGCCAGGCCGTTGCCTGCCGCGGGTCCGCGGTAGGTGGGGTACTGCTCGCCGCGCGTCGTCGTGTCCTCGTCCGCTTGAGAGCCTCCCGGTCGCTCACCGCGCCAGGCGATGCTCGATCAGGTCGACGAAGGCAGGGTTCAACTCGATTCCTGCCCAGCGGCGATCCAACTCACGAGCAGCCAGCAACGTCGTCCCGGAGCCGGCGTATGGGTCGAGCACCACGTCGCCGGGCTCGCTGGCGATCATCACACACCGCCGGGCCAGCGTCAGAGGCATCACCGCGGGATGATCCTCGGCGCTGCTGTCGGCGGGCCGGCGGGGCTCGGTGTTGATGTCCCACACGGTGCGCAGACGCCTGTCGTTGGGACCCCGCACCGCGTCAACGTCGTAGTAGTAGTCCTGGCTCTTGGACAACAAGAACACCGTCTCGTGGGCCTTGGTGGGCCGGTCCTTCACCGACTCGGGGTGCGCGTTGGGCTTGTGCCAGATCACCTCCGAGCGCAGCCACCATCCCGCGTCCTGCAGCGCCAGCGCAAGGTGCCAGGGAACCCCGATCAGGTCCTTCGGCTTGAGGCCCTCGGGCGTCGGCGGGCGCACCCGCATCGCCCGCGCCCGGTTCTTGCGATCCGGCGCCCGGTATCGGCGGTTGCCGGAGGTGTAGCTGTCGCCCACGTTGAGCCACACCGTCCCGTCGTCCGTGAGCACCCGGCGCACCTTGTCGAAGGTCACCGCAACGCTCCTGACGTAATCGCCCAGCGCGTCGTCCCGGCCGATCTGCCCATCCGCCTCGTAGTCGCGAAGCGACCAATACGGCGGCGACGTCACCACCGTGCGCACGCTGCGATCCGGTAGCACGTCGAGCCCCTCCAGGGCCGGTCCGCATATCAGCACCGAACCGCCCAACCGGCGCATCGGCCCAGCATCAGCAGCGTCCACCCGCCGGTACGGCATCGCCGAGCCCGACTGCCCGCGGCACTCCATCGACTCCGACGCTAACCGCTCCCGCCTCACCAAGGGAGGATCGCCGACATCAACATCGAACAGTCGTTCGCTCATGCCAGGCACCGTACAGAAGGCCTGTGACACCCGAGGCTTCGGCAACTCCATCGGTGGTTGCGGCCGATTGTCCTGACGTCCCGGCGTCGGTCAGGGCAGTCGGATGCCCCGACCGGGTCACGCTGGGCCTAATGGGAGTTGGTCGGCCGCTGCTGCGGCGGGCACAGTCGGCGTTGCCAGGCCGTTGCCCGCCGCGGGTCCGCGGTAGGTGGGGTACTGCTTGCCGCGGGGCGTTGTTTCCTCGTCCGCTTCCAGTCCCCAGGACGTCCAGCCCTTCCGGGGGTAGCGGGCGAACATCTCGAGGTAGGGGCCCGGCGAGCAGGCTTCGACGATCTCGTACTGCTCGTCGGGCTTGCGCGAGTGCTCTCGCTTGCGAGTCTCGATCATGTTGACCTGGCGGCGTCCCGGCGGCAGTGTGCGCATCCGGCCGCGGACGCCGAAGAGGATCAGTTCTGTGACGTTCCGGAAGTAGAAGCCGACGCCTCGACCGTCGGGGCCGCCGTCCCTGCGACGTTTCGCCCAGACGAGATTCGACTTGTACTCGAACCCCCACGACTCCATCACGCGGAGGCCGTCGGCGATGAGCGCGTTCGGCACCCACAGGTAGAGGTGGGCATTCTCCCCGACCACGTCGGGAACCGGGAGGGCGCAGACCGCGCCGGTGGTCATGGTGTCGTACCGGGAGAGGCGCCGATGTTCGGGGGCCACCTTGCCCGTGCGGTTCTGGAACCTCCACGGCGGGTCGGCCAGCACGGCGCCGAACCCGCTCCCCGACAACGCCAAAAGGTCGTCGCTCGCCGCTTTGCCGCTGCCTTCTCCCAGGACGGCCTCCGCGACGGCGCGGCCTGCCTTCGGCTGGAGTCTGAGTTCGTAGCCCAGCGAGTCGGCCTCGGCGGTGAGCGTGGCGAGAAGTCGGTGGGTGACGGGTTGACCGACAGGAGGTGGTCGGCGGCGACGATCAGGCCGGGGGTGCAAAACCCGCACTGCACGGCGCCGTTTGGAGATGGACCTGTAACCCCCAGAGCGGCGCGGTGCTGCTCTCGCCGGTTACTCTGGGTGCATGAGCCGCCGAGACCTGATCCTGGGCACCCACCGCGAGGCCATCGTGGCCACGGCCCGCGCCAACAAGGCCACCGAGATCGCCTTGGTCGGCTCGGTGGCCCGCGGCGACGACGGCCCCGGCAGCGATGTGGACTTCCTGGCCACATTCGCTCCCGGAGCGACTCTGTTCGATCAGAGCCGCCTCCTCGGTGCCCTGCGTGAACTGCTGGGCATCAAGGTGGACGTGCTCTCTGTCGGTGGCCTCAAACCCGAGAGCCTTCCACGTCACAGGGAGATACTCGCCGAAGCGATCCGCCTGTGAGCGCCCAAGGCACTGAACGCGACACCGAGCGCATCGAGCACATCCTCGATGCCGCGGACTTCCTGGCCACCCTGGTCGGTCAGGGCCGTGAGGTATTCGATTCGAGCCGCGAGCGGCGCAACGCCGTTGAGCGGCTGCTGGAGATCGTCGGTGAGGCTGCTGGCCAGATGTCCGGCGGATTCGCCGCGGCCTACCCCGACCTTGATCTGGCTGGCGCGCGGGACCTGCGCAATGTCATCATCCACGGCTATATGAACGTGGATGATGACCTCTTGTGGGATGCCGCCTCCTCCTCCGTGCCCGCCTTGGCCGCTGGCCTGCGGGCAGCGGCAGGCCTCGATCCGTCCGCCGACCGGCCGGGGCCCGACTTCTGACCGGCCGGCGGATCGTGGCTGTCAATCGTCGGCGGCGCGCTCGGTGGCGACGGCGGCGACGGCGGCGATGACTCGGCCGTAGCCGGTGCAGCGGCAGAGGTTGCCCGAGATGGCCTCGCGGATCTCCAAGTCGGTCGGTGACGGGTTGACCGACAGGAGGTGGTCGGCGGCCACGATCAGGCCGGGGGTGCAGAACCCGCACTGCACGGCGCCGTGGTCTACGAACGCCTGCTGGACGTCGGTCAGCTCGCCGTCGTCGGCGAGGCCCTCCACGGTGACGATGTCCCGCCCCACCGCCGCGGCCGCCAGCATCATGCAGGCGCACACCGGCAGGCCGTCGGACAGCACCGTGCACGAGCCGCACTCGCCCTGGTCGCAGGCGTTCTTGGTGCCCGGCAGGCCCAGGCGCTCGCGCAGCACGTAGAGCAGGCTCTCGCCGAGCCAGGCATCGGCCACCTCACGATCGGTGCCGTTGACGTGCAACGTGTAGTGCAGCGTTGCCTCGCCGGCGACGCTTCGATCCTCGCTCATGAGAACACCCTCGCCAGGGCGCGGCGGGACATGACGGCCACGGCGTGGCGCCGGTAATCGGCGGTGCTGCGGTGGTCGTCGATGGGGATGGACGCCGCTGCCGCCAACTCGCCGAAGTGAGTCAGGACGTCGTCGGGGGGCACCTCGGTTGCGTCCCAGTCGACCGCGCCGGCAATCCACTCCTCGGCTTCGGTGGCTCGCACGGGCACCGGGGCGACTGAGCCCAGCGCAAGGCGCACACTGCGCTGGGCGCGGTCCAGGACCAGCGCCACGGTGGCCACCGAGATGACCATGGCGTTGCGGGTGCCGACCTTCAAGAACTCCTGGGGGCCGTCGACCACCGGCACGGTCACGCTGCGGATTACCTCGTCGGGTGCCAGCGTGTTCCGCTTGGGGCCGACGATCAACCCGTCGAGGCCCACCTCGCGGGTGCCGCGCGCCGAACAGATGGTGATGCGGGCGTCCAGCGCCGTCAAAGGGGGCAGCGTGTCGCCGGCGGGTGAGGCGGTGGCCAGGTTGCCCCCGAGCGTGCCGGCGTTGCGGATCTGCGGCGAGCCGACGGTCCGCGCCGCCTGGGCCAACGCCGGGACGTAGGCGGCGAACAGCGGGTGCTCCATCTCGGCGTAGGTCATGGCCGCGCCCATCTCCACGGCACCGTTGCGCTGCCGCCAGCCGGTCAGTTCCGGGACGCGGTCGATGGCGATGACCGAGGCGGGCCGCCGCTTGTTGTAGTTGACCTCCACCATGAAGTCGGTGCCGCCGGCCAGGAGGCTGGCCGACGGGTCGGCCGCCAGCAGGTTGCACACCGCCTCGAGGGACGCCGCGACGTGCACGCTCACGCCTCCATCATGCCCGGAGGGCCACCGCGATGCACGCCCACCCAGACGCGGCGGGCCTCGCTGAGCGCCGCTCGGTGAACACGCCGGATCCCTGACCGCCGACCGCGCGCCGCGATTCGGCAGCGACCCGCGACCGAAGGCGATACGGGTGCCGCCGGCTGGCCTCAGTGCCATGTGGGCACGCGGGGGACAGTTCGCCGCTGGGGGGTAACATCGGCGCTGCCCGGCGCTTCGGAGGCTCCGCGGGGCCGAGCGCCGCAGCGGGCGCAAATCCCGCGAAGCGGATCACCCAGATCGGAGACGCCATGGACAACGTCGTGCGGGCTGCTCTCGTGCAGCAGTCCTGGACGGGAGACGCCGACTCGATGGTCGAGGCGCACATGGCCTGGGCACGGGCCGCCGCCGAGCAGGGGGCGCAGGCGATCTGCTTCCAGGAATTGTTCAACGGCCCCTACTTCTGCCAGGTGCAGGACGAGCGGTTCTACGCCACGGCCGAGGCGGTGCCCGGCGGCCCCACGACGAAGCTGGCCTGCGAATTGGCCGCCGAACTGGGCATGGTCATGGTCCTCCCGCTGTACGAGGAGGAGCAGCCCGGGGTGCTGTACAACACGGCCGCGGTCATCGACGCGGACGGCACCTACCTGGGCAAGTACCGCAAGACGCACATCCCCCAAGTGAAGGGGTTCTGGGAGAAGTACTACTTCCGGCCCGGCAACCTGGGCTACCCGGTCTTCGACACCGCGGTCGGCAAGGTGGGCGTGTACATCTGCTACGACCGCCACTTTCCCGAGGGCTGGCGCGCCCTGGGGCTCGGTGGGGCGCAGATCGTCTTCAACCCCTCGGCCACCAGCCGGGGCCTGTCGGCCTACCTCTGGAAGCTGGAGCAGACCGCCTCGGCGGCGGCGAACATGTACTACGTGGGCGCCATCAACCGGGTGGGCGTCGAGCCGCTGGGAGACAACGACTTCTACGGCACGTCGTACTTCGCCAACCCGCGCGGCCAGTTCGTGGGGGAGGTGGCCTCGGATTCCGAACCGGAGGTCATCGTCCGCGACCTCGACCTGGACCTCATCGGCGAGGTCCGCAACCAGTGGGCGTTCTACCGGGACCGCCGCCCCGACGCCTACGACCCGCTGGTGGCCGGCTGAGCGGTCTGCTGAGCGATGCTGCGGACCGTCGCAATCCCGTCATTCCGGCGAAGGCCGGAATCCAGTGTGTGCCCGACCGACCGCCGGGCACGTCGCGCCGAGGATGGAGACTCCGACCGTGGCTGATGAACTGCTCGCCCGCCACCGCAGCGTGCTGCCCAGTTGGCTCGCCCTCTACTACGAGGAGCCGATCGAGCTGACCCGCGGCGAGGGCTGCCGGGTCTGGGACAGCGAGGGTCGCTGCCACCTGGACTTCTTCGGTGGGATCCTCACAACGATGACGGGCTACAACGTGCCGGAGGTGATCGACGCCATCCGGACCCAGGCCGCCAGGATGCTGCACACCTCCACGCTGTACCTCATCGAGCCGATGGTGGCGCTGGCGGAGAAGATCGCCGGGCTCAGCGGCATTCCCGACGCCAAGGTGTTCTTCACCACATCGGGCACCGAGGCCAACGACGCCGCCCTGCTGCTGGCCACCAACTACCGCTCCAGCCACGAGATCCTGGCGCTGCGCAACAGCTACCACGGCCGCTCCTTCAGCGCCCAGGCCATCACCGGCAACCGCTTCTGGTCGGCCTCGCGGCTCTCGGGCCTGTCGGTCAGCTTCATCCACGGCGGCTACCGGATGCGCAGCCCCTGGCCCGATCACGACGACGAGTCGTACACCGCCGCCTGCGTCCAGGACCTGCGCGAGGTCATCGACATGTGTACGACGGGACACATCGCCGCCCTCATCGCCGAGCCGATCCAGGGCGTGGGCGGCTTCGCCATGCCGCCCGACGGGTTCTTCGGCACCGTCAAGGAAGTGCTGGACGAACGGGGCATCCTGTTCATTTGCGACGAGGTGCAGACCGGCTGGGGACGCACCGGCGAGCACTTCTGGGGCTACCAGGCGCACGGCATCCAGCCCGACTTCCTGACCTTCGCCAAAGGAGTTGGCAACGGGCTGGCGCTGGGCGGCGTGGTGGCCCGAGCCGAGCTCATGGACAGTCTGGGCGCCAACTCCATCTCCACCTTCGGCGGCAACCCGCTGTCCTGCGCTGGCGCATTGGCCAACCTGGAGTACCTGCTGGACCACGACCTGCAGACCAACGCCGCCAAGATGGGCAACCGCCTGCGCCTCGGCCTCGAGCCCGTGGCCGATCGAACGCCGGATATCGCCGAGCTGCGCGGCCGCGGCCTGATGCTGGCGATGGAGTTCAACTGCCCGGGCGGCCGCGAACCGCACCCGGCGGCCGCGTCCGCGGTACACGAGGGGGCCCGCCGGCGCGGCCTGCTGGTCGGCAAGGGCGGCCTCTACGGCAACGTCCTGCGCATCGCCCCGCCGCTGTGCGTCTCCGACGCCGAGATCGACGAAGCCGTCGAGATCCTGGCGGCCGCGGCTGCGGATCTGCGCTAGAGCACGAGGAGGGCAGGCAGCCGCCGCGACCGAACAGCTCCTGGGGCGCCACCCCGCCGACCACTGAACAGGAGGACGCCATGCGTACGCTCATCGCCGACGGGACGGTCGTCAGTGCCACGGGACGCGTCCGGGCCGACGTGGTGGTTTCGGGGGAGGTGATCGAGGCCGTGGTCGCCCCCGGCAGCGAGATCGCCGAGAGCCTGCGGCGCAGCGGCGACGTCCGCCTCATCGACGCCGCCGACCGCTACGTGGTGCCCGGCGGCGTGGACGTCCACACCCACATGGAGTTGCCCTTCGGGGGCACCTACGCCTCGGACACCTTCGAGACTGGCACCCGTGCCGCCGCCCATGGCGGCACCACCACCATCGTGGACTTCGCCGTGCAGCGCGAGGGCGAGGACGTGCGGGAATGCCTCGACGCCTGGTTCGCCAAGGCCGAGGGCCAGTGCGCCATCGACTATGGCTTCCACATGATCCTGGGCGGCATCGACGAGCGGTCGCTGAAGGAGATGGACACGCTCGTGAACGACGGCATCACCAGCTTCAAGCTGTTCATGGCCTACCCGGGCGTGCTCTACAGCGACGACGGCAAGATCCTGCAGGCCATGCAGCAGGCCCACCACAACGGCGGGCTCATCATGATGCACGCCGAGAACGGCATCGCCATCGACGTCATCGCCGCCCAGGCAGCGGCCCGGGGCCAGACCGACCCGGTGTACCACGGCATCACCCGGCCGCCTCGCCTGGAGGGCGAGGCCACCTACCGGGCGATCCAACTGGCGCTGGTCGCGGGCACGCCGGTCTACTTCGTGCACCTGTCGGCCTCCGACGCCCTTGCCCATGTGGCCGCCGCCCGAAACGAGGGCTACAACGTCTTCGCCGAGACCTGTCCGCAGTACCTGTACCTGAACCTGGAGGAGCACTTGGGTGCGCCCGGCTTCGCCGGCGCCGGCTACGTGTGCTCGCCGCCGCTGCGCAGCCGCCACGAGACCCACCACGCCGACCTGTGGCGGGGCCTGCGCACCAACGACCTGTGCGTGGTGTCGACCGACCACTGCCCGTTCTGCATGAAGGAGCAGAAGGAACTGGGCCGCGACGACTTCCGCCTCATCCCCAACGGGCTGGGGGTGGTGGAGCACCGCATGGACCTCATCTACCAGGGCGTGGTGCAGGGCGAACTGTCGCTGGAGCGCTGGGTGGAGACCTGCGCCACCACACCGGCGCGCATGTTCGGGCTGTACCCCCGCAAGGGCAGCATCACGCCGGGGGCCGACGCCGACGTGGTGATCTACGACCCGACCACCGTGAGCCGCATCAGCGCCGAGACGCACCACATGAACATGGACTACTCGTGCTTCGAGGGCTTCGAGATCGCCGGCACGGTCGAGACGGTGCTGTCACGTGGCCGGGTGGTGGTCGACGGCGGCAACTACCTGGGCAGCCCCGGCGACGGGGTGTACCTGCGGCGCAGCCTGTCGCAGTACCTCCTGTGAGTCCGGCCGACCGGGTCACGACGAACCAGACATGAGCAGGGAGCGGACATGAAGCGGATACATCACTGGATCGACGGGAAGCTCACCCCCGGAGGGGGCGACCGGCGCGGCCCCGTATACAACCCGGCCACCGGCGTCCAGACCGGCGAGGTGGACTTCGCAACCACCGCCGAGGTGGACGCCGCGGTGGCCTCGGCGCGCGAGGCGTTCGGGTTCTGGCGCGAGGTGCCGGTGAGCCGGCGCAGCGAGATCCTGTTCCGCTACCGGGATCTGGTGGACCGTCACCGCAACGACATTGCCCGGCTGCTCACCGCCGAGCACGGCAAGGTGCTGGCCGACGCCGCCGGCGAGGTGAGCCGCGGCCTCGAGAACATCGAGTTCGCCTGCGGGGTGGGGCAACTGCTGAAGGGCGAGCACACCGAGCAGGCATCCGCCGGCGTGGACGTCTACTCGATCCGCCAGCCGCTGGGCGTGGTGGCGGGAATCACGCCGTTCAACTTCCCGGCGATGGTGCCCATGTGGATGTACCCCAATGCCATCGCCTGCGGCAACACGTTCGTGCTGAAGCCCTCCGAGAAGGACCCCTCGGCGCCGCTGTTCACGATGGAACTCCTGGCTGCCGCCGGGCTGCCGCCGGGCGTCGTGAACCTCGTACAGGGCGACAAGGTTGCGGTCGACCGGCTGCTGGAGCACCCCGACATCGCCGCGGTCAGCTTCGTGGGCTCCACGCCGGTGGCGCGGGCCATCTACGAGGCCGGCACGCGCAACGGCAAGCGGGTGCAGGCGCTCGGCGGTGCCAAGAACCACATGGTGGTGCTGCCCGACGCCGATGTGGAACTCGCCGCCGACGCTGCGGTCAGTGCCGCCTACGGGTCCTCGGGCGAGCGCTGCATGGCCATCTCCGCGGTCGTGGCGGTGGGCAGCGTGGCCGAGCCGCTGGTGGCCGCCATCGACGCCCGCCTGGACAAGATCCGCATCGGCGACGGCCTCGAGGACCCCGACGCCGAGATGGGGCCGCTCATCACCGCCGAGCACCGCGACCGCGTGGCGGGCTACATCGACGGCGCCCGGGCCGAGGGAGCGGCGGTCGTCCGGGACGGCCGCCCCGACGCCGCCAACCTCGACGGCTGGTTCCTGGGCCCCTCGCTGCTGGACCACGTCACCTCCGACATGGGCTGCTACCGCGACGAGATCTTCGGCCCGGTGCTGAGCGTGCTGCGGGTTGACGGCTACGACGATGCGGTGCGGCTCATCGGTGACAACCCGTGGGGCAACGGCGCCGCCATCTTCACCCGCGACGGCGGCGCGGCCCGGCGCTTCGGTTTCGAGGCCGGTGCCGGCATGGTGGGCATCAACGTGCCGATCCCCGTGCCGGTGTCGTACTACTCCTTCGGCGGCTGGAAGGGTTCGCTGTTCGGCGACACCCACATGTACGGCCCCGAGGGCATCCACTTCTACACCCGCGCCAAGGTCGTCACCAGCCGCTGGCCCGACCCTGCGACCAGCAGCATCGACCTGGGATTCCCGCGGAACCGCTGAGCGGCTCCCCGGCGGCATCGGAGAAAGGAGCCCGCATGGACTTCGGCCTCGTCCTGCAGACCGATCCGCCCGCGCGGCGAGTGGTCGAACTCACGAAGCGAGCCGAGGAACTCGGCTTCAACCACGCCTACACGTTCGACTCCCACGTGCTGTGGCAGGAGCCGTTCGTGATCTACGCCCAGATGCTGGCGGCCACCGAGAACATGGTGGTGGGCCCGATGGTCACCAACCCCGGCACACGCGACTGGACGGTCACCGCCTCGCTGTTCGCCACCCTCAACGACACGTTCGGCGAGCGCACTGTGTGCGGCATCGGGCGGGGCGACTCGGCCATGCGGGTCATCGGCCACCGGCCGTGCACCCTCGCCACGCTGGAGGAGGCCATGGGTGTCATCAAGGGCCTGGCCGAAGGCCGCGAGGTGACCTACAACGGCCAACAGCTTCGGATTCCGTGGCGGGGCGAGGGCAGCCTGCCGGTCTGGATGGCCGCCTACGGGCCGCGGGCGCTGGCGCTGTGCGGGGCGGTGACCGACGGCTTCATCCTGCAGCTGGCCGACGTGGACATCGCCGCCTGGACCATCGGCGCGGTGCGCCAAGCCGCCGCCGAGGCCGGGCGCGACCCCGACGAGCTGACGATCTGCGTGGCCGCCCCCGCCTACGTGGGCGACGACCTGGCGCACCAGCGCGACCAGATGCGCTGGTTCGGCGGCATGGTCGGCAATCACGTGGCCGACCTTGTGGCGCGCTACGGCGGCGACGGCTCGGGCGTGCCGCGGGCGCTCACCGACTACATCGAGGGCCGGGAGGGATACGACTACAGCACCCACGGCCGCTCGGAGAACGTCCACACGGAGTTCGTGCCCGACGAGATCGTGGACCGGTTCTGCCTCCTCGGCCCGCCGGCGGCACACGTCGCGCGACTCCGGGAGCTGGCCGAGTTGGGTGTGGACCAGTTCGCCGTCTACCTGATGCACGACCAGCCCGACGAGACGCTGGAGGCCTACGGCGGCATCATCGCCGACATGGCGGGAGCCGGCTGAGGCGGCCGTGGCCGACCCCTCGTCGACCCGCCGGACCCGGGCCCGCCGCACGCTGATCTTCGCGGCCTTCCTGGTCGCTCTGGCCCTGCTCTACACCGGCTACAAGGCTTTCGGCCAGGCCATCGACGACGCCCAGCGGGACTGGTGGGTCGTCGGGTCGTTCCTGCCGCGCAGCGACGACAAGAACATGCCGCCCGTGCTGGACATCCTCGCCGAGTTCGGCCAGGCGCCCCGCGAGGGCGGCACCACCATCGGCCGCCTCACTCTCGACGGGGCCCTGTTCACCCTGCGTGAGGCCGCCGTGGGCTTCGCCGCCGGCACGATCATCGGGCTCGCCATCGCCGTCGTGCTGCTGCAGTCGCGGCGCGCCGAGCGGGGTGTGCTCCCGTACGTGATCGCCAGCCAGACGGTTCCGCTCATTGCGATCGCGCCCATCGTGGTGGTGTGGGGGCGCACCGGCCTGGAATTCCTGCCGTGGGAGTGGCAGGACTGGATGTCGGTGTCGCTGATCGCCACCTACCTCACGTTCTTCCCCGTCGCGGTGAACGGGTTGCGGGGACTCCAGTCGCCGTCACCGGAGGCCACCGAGTTGATGCAGTCCTACGCCGCCGGCCGGCGCCAGGTGCTGCGGCGGCTGCAGCTGCCGGCGTCGCTGCCCTACCTGTTCCCGGCGCTGCGCATCGCCGCCACGGCCAGCGTCGTCGGCGCCATCGTGGGAGAGATCTCCGCCGGCGTGCGCGGCGGCCTCGGGCGGTTGATCCTGGACTTCGCCGGCAAGTACATCACCGGTCCTGAGCGGCTCTACGTGGCGATCATCGGGGCCTGCATCACCGGCCTTGTCGCGGTGGGCGTGGTGGCGGCGGCCGAGCGGCTGCTGCTGGCACGGCGCGGGATCGTGGCCCAGTGAACGCCGCCGAGCCACAGGGAGGGGCCGGAGAGGTGGCGGAGGATCTGGTTCTGGAGATCGCAGGACTCGAGAAGACGTTCAACGCCGGCCGGCCGAATGCCGTGACGGCCATTTCCGGGCTCGACCTGTCGGTGCGACCCCGGGAGTTCGTTTCGATCATCGGTCCCTCCGGCTGCGGCAAGAGCACGCTGCTGCGGCTCGTGGGAGGGCTGATCGGTCCCACCGCGGGCGATTTGTCGGTCAACGGCCGCAGCGCGCAGCAAGCGCGCCTGGCACGCGACTACGGGATGGTGTTCCAGGCCGCGGGACTGCTGGACTGGCGCTCGGCGGTCCGCAACGTGGAACTGCCGCTGGAGTTGATGGGCTGGTCCAAGCTGCGCCGCCGCGCTCGCGCCAGGGAGATGCTGGAGCTGGTGGACCTCGACGGGTTCGCCTCCCACTACCCCGGCGAACTCTCCGGGGGCATGCAGCAGCGGGTCTCGATCGCCAGGGCGCTCAGCTTCGAGCCGGCGCTGCTGCTGATGGACGAGCCGTTCGGCGCCCTCGACGAGATGACCCGCGAGTACATGCAGACCGAACTGCTGAAGATCTGGCGGGAGACGGCCACCACGGTCATCTTCATCACCCACTCGATTCCCGAGGCGGTGTTCCTGTCCACCCGGGTGGCGGTGATGTCGCCCCGACCGGCCCGCATCGCCGCCGAGATTCCCGTCGAGTTGCCCGAGCGCACACCCGCGGTGCGCGACACCGAGGAGTTCTTCCGCAGCGTGTCACTGGTGCGCCGCACGCTGCGGTCGGTGGAACACGAGTGAAGGCGGAGTCCCGGTGAAGCGTCTGCGCGGCGGCGCCTGGCTCCCGCCCGCCGTCTTCGGGGCGGCGGCGCTGGGGCTGTGGGAGCTGCTGCTGTGGGCGACCGACCCCCAGGGCTTCGTGCTGCCGCGGCCCAGCGAGATCGCCATCGCGCTGGGCGAGAACATCTCCGACGTGTGGGCGGCCTCGCGGGTCACGGGATTCATCATCCTCAGCGGGCTCGCCGGCGGCGTCATACTCGGCGCGGCGGCCTCACTGGTCGTCACCCGCTTCCGCACCGCCAACGAGACGCTGACCCCGCTGGCGGTGGCGATCAACGCCATCCCGATCATCGCCTTGGCGCCCCTGTTCAACAACTGGCTGGGGATCACCTCGCCGCGCTCCAATCAGGCCGTGGTGGTGCTGCTGGTGTTCTTCCCGGTGTTCATCAACTGTGCCCGCGGCCTCAGCGAGGTGGACGACGAGAAGATCGAACTCATGCGGTCCTACGCGGCGAGCGACTGGCGCATCATGCGCACCGTCCGCATCCCGAACGCGCTGCCGTTCTTCTTCACGGCGCTGCGCCTGGTGGCGTCGCTGGCGGTGATCGCCGCCATCGTGGTGGAGTACTTCGGGGGCCGCCAGGACACGCTCGGCAATATCATCACGCAGAACGCCCAGTTCACGCGTTACGACGTGGCGTGGGCGGCCGTCGTGGCGGGCAGCATCATCGGGATCGCCCTCTACTTCGCCTCCCTGATCGTCGAACGGCTCGTCACGGGCCGGTACGCACGGGCGACGGCGGCGGTCTGAGCAGCCGGGACAGAATCTCCGGGCGGGTTCCTCGCACCCCGCCCGCTGAGACAAGGGGAAGACAACAGACATGAAAGGGGAGACAATGAAGACTCCGAAGAAGACATTCGCCTGGCGACTGCTGGCGGCTCTGCTGGCGGTGGCGCTGGTGGCCGCTGCCTGCGGCGACGACGAGGAGGCGGTGACCGCCCCGGCGCCTGCGCCCGAGCCCGCAGCGGCTCCCGAGCCGCCGCCACCCGAACCGGCGCCCGCGCCGGCCGAGGAGGCCGCGTCCATGATGGGAGAATGCGACGGGCTGACCGAGGTCACCGTGCAGCTGCAGTGGTTCACCCAGTCGCAGTTCGCCGGCTACTACGCCGCGCACGACCAGGGCCTCTACGAGGACCTGTGCCTCGACGTGACCATCCTGGAGGGCGGCGTGGAGATCGTGCCGATCCCGGTGCTGGACTCCGGCGGCGCCGACTTCGCCGTGTCGTGGGTGCCGCGGGGGCTGGTGCCTCGCGAGGAGGGGGCGAACGTGGTGAACATCGCCCAGATCTTCGAGCGCAGCGCCACCTTGCAGGTGTCCTGGGCCGATTCGGGCATCGAGAGCGTCGAGGACTTGGCTGGCAAGACCGTCGGCAACTGGGGCTTCGGCAACGAGTTCGAGCTGCTCGCCGGTCTGCGCCGCAGCGGCATCGACCCCGACAGCGACGTGACCCTGGTGCAGCAGAACTTCGACATGTCGGCGCTGCTGAACCGGGAGATCGACGCCGCCCAGGCCATGATCTACAACGAGTACGCCCAGGTGCTGGAGGCCGTCAACCCCGACACCGGCGAGCTGTACCAGCCCGAGGACCTCGTGGTCATCGACTGGAACGACGTGGGCACCGCCATGCTGCAGGACGCCATCTGGGCCGACGCCGACCTCCTCGACAGCGACGCGGCCTACCGCGACACCGCCGTGCGGTTCGTGCAGGGCACCCTCGCCGGGTGGATCTGGTGCCGCGACAACCCCGATGCCTGCGTCGACGTGGTGCTCGACAACGCCCCGACGCTGGGCCGCTCGCACCAGACCTGGCAGCTCAACGAGATCAGCGCCCTGATCTGGCCGTCCAGCAACGGCATCGGCGTGATGGACGAGGGTCTGTGGAACCAGACGATCGACGTGGCGGTGACCGAGGGCATCCTCTCGGCCGAACCCGAGGGCGAGGCCTACCGCACCGACATCGCGCTGGAGGCCATCGCCAACCTCGAGGCCCAAGGCATCGACACCAGAGGCATCGGCTGGAGCCGCGTCACCGTCGTCCTGAACGAGGGCGGCGAGTAGCCGAAACCCGCAGGGGGTCGCCGGCGGCCAACCAACAGCCGCCGGCGACGCCGTGTCCTCGAGCGTTCATTCCGGCGAAGGCTGGAATCCAGGTCGGTACAGGCCCGGACGCCGCCGATGGCGCTCCGGCGGCCTCTGAATTGCCGCCTGTGCCGTATCGGACTACAGATTTAGCCGTTCCAACAGTTCCTCGACACTCAGGTCTTCGAAAATGATCTCGGACATGGGCGATGTCATGCCCCGCTCGCCGCGCGTGTCCATCGGGGAGTTCATTCGACCTCGGTCTCTTCGTCGTGACGATATCGCAGGCTCTCGTACTGCCCGCCAGAGCGGCCGGCGACTGCAGGTATTGGTCAACTGGCCCTCGTCGCCAGGGACTTGGGCAGATCGACCTGCGCAAGCGACACCGTCGTCGGGAGTTCGGCGGGCGGCTCGCTGTCATCGCGCGCGAGTCGGGCGTGGAACATCATCGCCTCGGTCACCGACATCGCCGGTTCGGGAATCGGGGTGCCCTCCTCGATCAGGCTCTCGATATGGAACGCAAGGGCCTCCCGGATGTTCTTCTGAATGAGTTCCCAGGTGTCCGCGGTGCTAGCGCATCCCGGCACGTCGGGGGCGTATGCGCAGTAGTTGTTCGGAGTCCGCTCGTAGACCACGGCGTACTCGAGTCTCATCGGCGCTCCTCCCCAAGTCCTGCTTGCTTGAGTATGTTCCGCCATGTGCCGATCGTCAGATCATCGCCCGGATTGCCCGGGATGGTGACCGTCCCGGGCTTCTCCGGGTGCTTGTACTGCCGGTGGCTGCCGCGGGTGCGGCTCAACCGCCAGCCGTCCTGCTCCACGAATCGTATCGCTTCCCTGACCGTCGGCATTGCTCGATGCTGGGTAGCGAGCCGTCAAGCTCGGCCCATTGTGTAGAACTCGTCGTTGGGGCGCATGGCGGTGAGGTGGGCCATGCGGTTGGACATGGCGAACAGGGCTGTGATGGCGCCGATGTCCCAGATGTCCTCGTCGCTGAAGCCGTGGGCCCGCAGCGCCTCGTGGTCGGCGGGGCCCACCGACGCTGGCTTCCTGCAGAGCTTCAGGGCGAAGTCGAGCATGGCGCGCTGCCGGTCGCTGATGTCGGCCTGGGTGGGGTCGATCGCCACTTGGTCCGCCAGCAGCGGGTCCTTGGAGCGGATGCGCAGCACCGCCCCGTGCGCGACGGTGCAGTAGAGGCAATCGTTGGCCGCGCTGGTGGCCACGACGATCATCTCCCGCTCGGCGAGCGTCAGCCCGCCCTCGGCCGCCATGAGCGCATCGTGGTAGGCGAGGAATGCCCGCAATTCCGCCGGCCGGTGGGCCATCGCCAGGAACACGTTGGGCACAAAGCCGGTCTTGGCCGCCACCTCCTCGATGCGCTCCCGCAGGTCCTCGGGGATGTCGGCCAGATCGGGCACGGGGAACGACGAGATCGGCTGCTCGCTCATGCTGCGAGCCTACCCATCGCCCCTCCGCGGGCTCTCCGGCGATCGGCGGGATATCATGCTGCGTTCACGGAGAGGTGGCCGAGTCCGGTTGAAGGCGCTCCCCTGCTAAGGGAGTAAGGGTCACAAGCCCTTCGTGGGTTCAAATCCCACCCTCTCCGCCATAAACGGCTCTCGACCTGCAGATTTTGAGATCCTGCGCCAAGATTGGAGCCGGGCCGGGTTGTCGTTGGCCGTGGGTTCGCTTTCTGCCACGGCGCCGTCAAGGGCACGCGGTTCAAGTGGCTCGACATTGCGGCGCTTTGCCAACGCATGCTGCCACGAGATCGAATCGTCAAGATCCGCTACTGCACATCTCGGGTCAGTGCCCGACCCGAAGATTCTCAACAACCCATTCGTCAGGAGACGTACCTACGGGCTCTCGCCACTCTGCCGATGAACTCGAAGGACTCGGCTGTCAGTTCTACAAGCAGGTCCCACGCCAATTGCGGGCACAGACGCAGTTTCCGGACGTCGTGTATGACTTAAGGGGCCCGATCCGCGAACCGAACCGCTGCCAGAACGCTCGAAGGCCCGCCGACGCGGGCCTTCGCCCAGGCACCGAAGCAACTGGGGGGATGTGCCGCATGGTATCCCGTTGGTGCGATAACCAAATCAGGTGGGGTCCGGGTTGTGCTCGGTCAGCGTGTTCGACTCCGGGCCGTCGTATCGACCAGACGGACCTCGCTCGGCCCCGGGTGGCGTCAGCGGTCTTTGAGGCGTTCGAGGAGCTTGATGAGTCCGTCGGGGTTGTCGAGGATCATTCCGATGACCCAGCCCAGCGCGGCTAGGCCGATCACGATGCCGACGGCCGCTCCGCCGAGCCCGACCCAGATGACCGCGATCACGACGCCGGCGAGCGCTCCCCACAGTGACCGTTTCTTGGTGAGCATGTCGATGTGCCTTTCTGCCTACCGCGTTCGTGGCGGGTTCGGGTGGTGAGTGACCAGGAGGTTGACGCCGAAGTCGGCGAGACCCAGGTCGATCCAGAATTCGTGGTCCAGGCGCTCGCGCGCTTCGTTCTCGACGTCGGCCAGGTTGACGCGGTCGTCGATGCGCAGCGTGAGGTGGATTTTCTTGGAACGGATCCGCCCGTCGACGCCGAGCACCCCTTCGATCGTCTCAACCTCGTGGCGGGCGGCGCGGATGGCGGCTCGCCCCCGGATGCGGGTCTCGCCGTCGGCGGCGCGATAGACCTCGAACAACCGGGTGAGGCCCTTTCTGGGCGGCGCCAGTTGCGCGACGACCAGGGTCAGGCCGAGCAGTGCCAGGCCGGCTCCGACAAGTCCGGAGATCCAGAGGCTCCAGCTGGGGAAGGTGGCCGTGCCGATGAAGTCGGCGAGGCGGTTCCGCCACTCGCTGCCGATGGTTCCGGTGATCTCGAGGACCAGCAGCAGGCCGACGGCACCGGCGGCCGCGATGCCGGCCAGGCTGGCGGTTCGGCGCAGCAGCGTCACAGCTAGCGGACCTGGCGGCGGCGCGTCATGCGCCTCGGCACCGTGGCGGTGATCCGACCGGACCGGCACGGCAGCGCCCGCGCGGCGCACTGCTCGTCGACGGCGTCACGAAGTTCCTGCACTGGCCCGACCGCGGAGGGGTCGGGCGTGACGAGTCGCACGTTCACCTGACCGCGGCGGGTGATGCGCACGCGGACGTCGCAGCGGCGGTCGATCGCCTCCAGTCGCCTCTCGATGGCGTCCTCCAGGGTGATCCTGTCGAGCTTCGTCCAGCCCCGCCGCCGGCGCGTCGTCAGGACGCGGCCTCCGGTGCCGAACGTCCGGACCAACTGCCACAACCCCCCGAGCGCCAGCAGCACCAAGGCGATCCCGGCGAACAGCCCTGTGCCCGTCGAGGGGCTCCCCCGCACCCATTCGGTGAGGTCGTCCACCGCGCCGCGGGAGAGCGGTGGGTCGATCTCGAAGGAGAGCATGAGGAGCTGCGCTGCCGCCAGCAGCACGATGCCCGCGACCACGGCGCCGATGGCGCGCAGACTGATCGTGGGCGACTTCGAGGCGTTGTAGGGATCCATCAGCGGCACTCTGGCGAGGTTGTCGCCCTGAGCCGAGCCGGGCCCCCTACTCGACTCGTGACGAGGTCTCGGATTCGTTCTCGAATCGAAGGTCGTCGACCTCGATGTTGACCTCCTTGACAACCAGGCCTGTGGCCGACTCGACGCGCGCGACCACGTTGTCGCGAACCTCCTTGGCGAGCGTCGGGATCGAGTAGCCGTATTGCACGACGATCACGACGTCGATGGCGGTCTCCTTCTTCCCGACCTCAACATGGACGCCCTGCGAAAGGGGTTCCTCACCGAGCCGGACACGACCCAGCAGGCGCCGGAAGGTCGCCCCCATCCCGGCGACACCGCCGATCTCCCGGCAGGCGTGGCCGGCGAGTTTTGCCACGACCTCGTCCGCGATGTGCGTGACGCCGCGGGCGGTCTCGAGTTCCAGGCCGGTCTCGGTTGGGCTGGCCCCGGTCACAGCCGTCTCGTTCGCGACGGCAGCGGTCTTTGTTGCCATTGGTTGCTCCTTTGTCCTCGGCCTCGCAGCCGCGCTCCGCATTGGATTGATCGGTAGACGCACGGGTGAGCCGAAAGTTTCGCTGCCCCGTCCCACGGGCCGGCGCGGTCCTGTGCAGCTTTGCTCGGCGTCGCGCGTCTGATTGTTGTGTGGGTTGGACGTCTGCCGCGTGGCGTCGGCTCGGGCGCCGGCTCGGGCTCCGGCGTTCAGATGGCTGACCGTGAGGAGACCGCAGTGCGAGAGCCAACGCGGTTCGCTGACCGAGCGACGCACGATCCGCGCCGATGAAGGTCGCCATCGTCTACAACCGGGACAGCCGCAACGTCATCAACTTGTTCGGTGCACCCAACCAGGAGAAGATCGGGCTCAAGACGATCCGGCGGTTGGAGAACGCGCTGCAGGCCGGCGGGCATTAGGTGAAGGCCTTCGAGGCCGACAAGGCGCTGATCGGCCGCCTCGAGGAGTTCATGCCGCGGGTCGTCAAGGGCGAGCAGCCCGGCATGGTCTTCAACGTGTCCTGCGGGCTGCAGGGCCAGGCGCGCTACACGCACGTCCCCAGCATCCTGGAGATGGTGGGGCTCCCCTATGTGGCCTCGGGGCCGCTGGGGCACTCCCTGGCGCTGGACAAGGTGGTCACCAAGATGATCCTGCGCCAGCATGGGATCCCCACCCCGGAGTTCGCCGTGCTGGACAATCCTGAGGTGCCGATCCCGCCAGCGCGCGGTGGCGTACGTGACCCAGCGCCGCGAGCGGATTGAGCGGCGTGTGCGGGATTGGGTGGTGCTGTGCTGTGACCAGAGCGTCGGGTCGCCGCAGAGCGCCGAGGTCGTGGCGGCCGCTGCAGCTCGCGCCGCCAGGGTGCTGGTGCTCGAGCCGTCGGTGTCCTCGGGCGGCATCGTGCTGCGCCGACGGGGCAACCGCCGCTACACCCTGACTGTGACGGGGGAATCGATCCTGCCGGTGCAGACGACCCGCCGGCAGGCCACGGCGCGCTGGACGATCGAGAAGCTCGAACGGATTGCCCAGCTGACGTCGCGCAAGCGGGCCGTGTCGGTGTCGATTTTGGACGTCGCCACCGAGGGTCACGCATTGCACCTGCCTCACCGCGTGACGGCGAGCCTCCTGGCGACCTACCGCCACAGTGAGCAGGCCACTGAACTCGAGGCGGAGATCAGGGCGATCCTGGGGCGCGGCGGCTGCCGCTGGGAACTCGAGCTGGACTGGGACCGCCCGCCGATGCCCGAGACCCCGGGCGGCACGGAACTGCTGGCCGAACTCAACCGCGCCGGCGAGCCGCACGGCATCGCCTTCGGCCGGGAGACCTCCAGCAACGCCGTGGACGCCGCGGCCGGCCTGGTCGGCGCTGGCGCTGGGTGTCTGCGAACCGGTGGCCTCGGGGCTGGGCGGCCAGACCATGATGCTGGTGCCCGTCGCGGCCGAGGGCCTCACGTTCGCCCTCGACGGGTCGTCACGCGCCCCGAACCGCGCCACGACCAGCGCCTTCAGGAACTTCCGCAGAGAGCGCCGCCGCGGCCATCGCGCCACGACGGTGCCCAGCTCGCCGGCGGTCTACGACTACGCGGTGGGGTGCTACGGCCGCCTGAGTGCCGCCGAGGTGCTCCAGCCGGCCGTCCGCCTGGCCTCAGACGGATACAGGGTCAGCGAGTTGCAGGAGACCCTGACGCGCCGCGAGCTGATTCACCGGCGTGGCCGACCCGCGCCGCGACGGTGCCGCCGCCGGACCGACCCGATGAGCGGTTGTCATCCCAGCGCAGACTCTGCCCCGGGCTCGATTCGGGGCGGGGATCCGTACGGCAGCCCCACCTCCGGCCTCTCCCGATGAGCCTTTCGCTGCTGCTGTCGGTGCCCCATGCCGGCACCGAGGTACCGGCCGAGGTGGCGGCCTACTGCGCCCTGACGCCCGAGCAGATCGTCGCCGACGGCGACGAGGCGCCGCTGAGATCTACGCCCTCGCCGCCGAGGTGGCCGCCCACGTCACCGCCCACGTCGTCCGAGCCGTCGTCGACCTGAACCGCGCCCCCGACGACCGCAGCCGCGACGGCGCCATCAAGACCCACACCTGCTGGGAGGAGCTCGTGTGGGATCCCGAGTTGCCGGCCGAACTCGCCGCCGCACTCATCGACACCTACTGGCGGCCCTACCACCGAAGGCTGTCGAGACTTAGTGCCACTGGCCGGTTCCTGTTCGGCGTCGACGGCCACACCATGGCCGCCCACGGACCCCCGGCGGGCCCCGACGCCGGAGCACAACGGCCCGCGGCCTGCCTCAGCAACGCCGACGGCACCTGCCCGCAAGCGTGGATCGAAACCCTGCAGGACGCGCTGGCCCGCTGGCTGGACCACGAGGTCACGATCAACCGCCCCTTCCGTGGCGGCTACATCACCCGCACCCACGCCGCCGAGATGCCCTGGCTGCAGATCGAGTTCTCCCGCGCCCCGTTCGCCTCCCCGGCGGCCAAGCGCGAAGCCGTCCTCGGCGCACTCACCGAACTCTGCAGCATGATCGAGTAGCTCCGGACTCAGTCCGCGGCGTCGTCGGCGACGATGTCGTAGGGCTCGGAGAGCAGGACTTCATAGGGGACCGCTCGGAACTCGCCCGGCGCGATCTCGACGTGCACACGTGTCGGTCGAATCTCCCTGATCCTGCCCTCGGCGCCGTCGGGGAGTCTGATGTGCGCCCCCGGTCGCAGGTCGGCGCGCAACGCTCGCCCCGCGGCGATCTGGCGGGCGACATTGCGCCCTCCCAGCCCGATCAGCAGCGCACATGCGGTCGCCAGTGCGAAACCCAGCGAGGCGATCAGGACGATGAGGATCGTGGTGTCCACACCGAGTTGACCGAGCGCCAGGATCCCCGCGCCGAACACGATCGTCAGCCGGATAGCGCGCTCCACGCCCGGGCTGCGGGCGCCGGTGGCGCGGCTCAGCGCCCGCCCCACAGCGGCCGCCGCGGCGATGCCCGCGGCAACACCGGCAAGGAGCACGAGTCCCGCCGCCAGCACGTTCGGCAGCCACGACAGGATGTCCGAGGGGATTGTGTCAAGGGTCGCCGGATTCACGAAGGCGATCGCCACGAGCACACCGGCGCTGACACCCAACCAGAACAGAAACACGCTCGTCGCCGCGGCGATGCTGCGTAATCCTGGGTGCTCTATGCGCCCCAGCAGGCGACGCGCCGAGAAACCCACGAGCGCTCCCAGGACGATCCCCCCGCCGAGCGCCACGGCGGCCGCGATCCAGTCGTTGCTCATCAGTTCCCTCCTCGGTCAGCCATCCAGTTCCTCCTCGGTCGCCATCAGCACCCGTCCGGTCTGCAGCCCCAGACCCAGCAGGTCCGCCAACGTCGACAGCGTCTCGCGATCCAGCAGACGCTCCCGGACACGTCGCACGGCGCGGTCCTCGAAGTCGTCGTCGATCTGTCCCCACAGTGATCGCAGCCCGCCACGCAGCGTCACCACCGTGGCCTCCTGCTGTTCGAGCATCTCGTCGATGTCCACCTCGGTCATCCCGAGCGCCTCCAGCTCGGCGGACACGTCGATGCGCTGCGGCTCGGTGGCACTCATCGTCCCAGGCCCAGTTCTTCGCGAAGGTGTGTGCGGGCGCGGAACAGCCGGATTTTCACCACAGCCACCGACACGTCGAGGGTTGCGGCGATCTCCTCATAGGACATTCCCTCCAACTCGCGTAGTGCCAGTATCGCCCGACTCAACTCGTCGAGTTCCCGGACCACGCCGTTGAGCGCCCGGAGATCCTCTCGCCCGAGCGCGGTCCGTTCCGCGGACACGACCACCTGTGCCGGCAATTCTGCCGGATCCCACGGGTCCTCCCGCCGGGCCCGCAGCGCAGACACCGCCGTGTTGTGCGTGATGCGCATGATCCAATGCTCGATCGGCGCATCCGCCCGGTAGGTGTCCAGGCCTCGCCACACCTTGATCAGACTCTCCTGGACGATGTCCTCGGCCAGATCCTGGTCACCCGCCACGATCGAACGAGCCAACCGCAGCATCGAGCGCCCATGCGTCTCGACCAGCAGACGAAGCGACTCCTGGGCAGACAGTCCCGCGCCCCGGCCGGCAGCTGGCGGCGCGACGGTCCGCTCAGCGGTCACTGGGCCGGCTGGCGGCGACACGTGCTGCGTCCGAGAACGTCCAGATGCCTGACAATAGTGCGGCTGCTCCCAACCCGATCCCGCCGTCGTGCCCATGCTGCGGTGATCCGGCAGCTGGCGGTCTCAGCGTCTGTGCCAGTCTCAGGCCTGGTTCAAACGGCGACCGGTACGAACTGCACTCTTCGGTGAGCCGAGGCTGTGCCGTCCGGCCAGTCTCGCACGACATTGAGAATGCAAACTTATACGACTCGTGCAACGCATTTTGCGAAAGTGCAAAGCTGACTGTGCAACTAGCGCCTCCGCGTGCGGCCCAGAAATCGCCAGTTGCCGCGAGACACGTTGGCGCAACGGAGATACAAAGTTATAGGCCGAGTGCTATATCGAGGTGGAAAGTGTAAACACATACGTATAATCGTGACTCGATGGATACCGACATCACGAGTCTCATCGCCGGCGGCGAGACCTATACCGTTGAGTTCAAGAGCGATGTGAACGACGACGAGTTGACAGAGACCGTCGTGTGTCTCGCCAACGGGAGTGGCGGCTGGCTTCTTCTCGGGGTCGATAACGACGGTACTGTGCTCGGCGCGCGGCCTCGGCATGGCGAGACGACCGAGAGCCGACGGCTTGAAGCGCTGATCGCCAATAAGACCTCCCCTGCCCAGAGCGTCACGGTCACCGTGGAGCGGTTCGATGGTCTCGACGTCGTCGTGGTCCACGTGCCGGAGGCGAAGTCGCTCGTCGCGACCACGTCCGGGCGGTACGTACGGCGGGCGATCAGTGTGGACGGAAAGCCGCAGTGTCTTCCGGTGCTGCCTCACGAGGCCCAATCGCGGACAACCCTGATTGGGGATCGCGACCTTTCGGCGTTTCCGTTGACTGATCTGTCGATTGCCGATCTTGACCCTGCTGAGGTCGATCGATTCCGGCGCCTCGCGGGGGGCGGAGGTGACGCCGTCCTCGCCGAACTCTCCGATGTCGATCTTCTGTCCGCACTTGGTTTCCGGTCCGTCGACGGTGAGTTGACGCTTGGCGCTGCACTGCTGTTCGGAACGCCCGGCGTACTCAGGGAATACGTGCCAACGCATGCAGTCGCGTTCCAGGCACTTGATGAGCATGATGCTGTCAAGACCAACCGCGACCTGCATGTCCCGCTCCTCCGCGCCATGGTTGAACTCGCCGAGGCCGTCAAGCCGTACAACCCTGAAGAGGAAGTCGATGCAGGACTGTTCCGGCTGGGACTGCCGCTCTATGCCGAGATCGCCGTTCGGGAATTGATCGCCAACGCCCTCGTGCATCGCGACTACTCGGCCAATGGCCAGGTGCGGGTCGCCGTGGAGGGTTTGCAGGCTCTTTCGGTGACCAGTACCGGTGGGTTCCCTACCGGGATCACGGTTCAAAACTTGCTGATCGCACCCCCTCAGGCTCGGAACCCGCTGATTGCTGACGCGTTCAAGAGAGCAGGCCTCGTTGAGCGGGTCGGGCGAGGCGTCAACCGGGTTTACAGGAGCCAACTCGCTTTGGGGCGACCTCGGCCCGACTATGCGCGGTCAACACGGGCATGGGTCGAAGCCCGGTTGCCCGCTGGGCCGGCCGACCGCGAACTCGCTTCGTTCACTGCCGCCGCGGCACGAGACGGCCAATCACTCGACCTCCAGACCCTGCAGGTCCTTCACGAGGTTCGGGTTGAGAGTCGCGTCACCTCGAGGCAAGCGGGTGAACTCCTGCAGGTTGGAACCGAAGAGGCGCGGTCGGTGTTGAATTCGCTGGTCGAACGTGGCCTACTGGAGTCCCGAGGCGAGGGCAAGGGACGCACGTATCACCTGGCCGCCGAGTTGTACAGGGAGCTGGGTGAATCGGCCGCCTATGTCCGTACTCGAGGCTTCGACCCGATCCAGCAAGAACAAATGGTCCTCACCTATGTGGCACGCCACGGCTCGATCGCGCGCGCCGAGGCGGCCGACCTGTGCAGGATCGCGCCCGATCAAGCCTCGCGCCTGCTGCGCCGAATGGTGAGGGCCGGAAAGTTGATCATGACCGGTAGCCGGCGAACCGCCCGTTACCACGGCGTCGAGGCTGCTCAAACTCGCCTCCGTCGACCAGGCCGCCGCCGATCGGATCGACCGGCTTGAGTCATTCCGGGCAACTCAGAGATCTGCCAGGAGGCGTTCGTACTCCGCGGTCGTGGCGAAGGAGAGTTGGGTGCCGGGGCGGGTGACGCTGTCGGCGGCGACCGTGGTGGCGATACCGATGGCGTCGATCTCGTTGCGGCCGCCGGCCAGGGCCCAGACGAAGCCGCCGACGAAGGCGTCGCCGGCGCCGGTGGTGTCGATGGCGTCGACAGTCGGAGCGGGCGCGCGGTGGACGGACCCGTCGGTGCCCACCAGCGCCGAGCCGGCTTCTCCGAGGGTCACCAGCAGGCGGCAGCCCACCCTGTCGGCGACTGACCGCAGGAGATCGTCGCCGGGCAAATCGTCGCCGGGGGGCTCGCCGGCGAGGGCCGCCAGTTCCACCTCGTTGGGGATCATCCAGTCCGAGGCCGCGGCCAGTGCGGGCGCCAGCGAGGCCGCCGGGGCGGGGTTCAGCACCGTCAGCGCGCCCCGCCGCCGGGCGGCTGCGAAGGCCGCGGCCGTGGCCGCCTGCGGCACCTCGAACTGTCCGGCCACCACGGCCGGCGCCTGCCCGTCGTTGACGGCGGCAACGGCCACGTCTGCGTCCATAGCCAGGTTGGCGCCGGGCAGGATGATGATGCGGTTCTGGCCGTCGGCCTCCACCCAGATGGGCGCCACGCCGCTGGCGCCCGGCACGCGGCGCGCCCATGTGGTGTCGATGCCGCGGTCGGCGAAGTTCTGGAGCGTCTCGGCGCCGTAGCCGTCGGTGCCCACGCAGCACACCATCGACACCTCGGCCCCCAGGAGGCGGGCCATGATCGCCTGGTTGGCGCCTTTGCCCCCGAAGCCGACCTGGAACGACGAGCCCAGGACCGTCTCGCCCGCCTCGGGGACCCGGTCGGTGTAGGCCATCAGATCCATCATGGTGCTGCCCACGATCATGATCCGCGGCGCCGCGGCGCCCGACTGCGGTGCCACGGCGCTACCCGAACAGCTCGGGGTTCAGGGCGATGATCGTGAAGGTCGCACCGGTCGAGTCGTTCACGACGGCGAACCGGCCCGGGGGGATGTCGGTGGGCGGCACGCAGACCTCGCCTCCCAGCTCGGCCACCCGCGCCGCGGCGGTGTCGCAGTCCTCCACGGCGAAGTACACCATCCAGTGCGGGGGCACCTCGGCCGGCCAGTTCTCGTCCATCGTGATGATGCCCCCGACGGGCGCCTCGCCGAGCTGCAGCATGACGTAGTCGAATCCGGGTCCGCCCTCTTCGGCCGGGCCGCCCACCTGCTGCGCCTCCCAACCGAATAGCTCGCCGTAGAAGGAGACCGCCGAGTCGGGGTCGCGGGTGTTCAACTCCACCCAGCACAGGGAGTTCGGCTCCATCCGCACCTCGGCGCCGATGTGGCTGTTGGGCTGCCACAGCGACAGCGCGGCGCCAGTGGGATCGGCGATGACGGCCATGCGGCCCACGTCGAGCACGTCCATGGCGCCCATCAGCACCTTGCCCCCGGCTGCGACCGCCGCTTCAAGGGCAGCGTCGGCGTCGGCGACGGTCACGTACGTGCTCCAGACGGCCGGCATCTCCCCGAACGTCGGGGCCAGACCGGCAGCGGCGGCGTCACCCAGCATCATGACCGTGTAGCCGCGCGCCTCGGGTTCGGTGGCCGGCTCGCCCGTCCATCCGAACAGCGCGCCGTAGAAGGCGCGGGCGGCGTCGGGGTCGGGGCTGGTCACGTCGGCCCACGAGGGCGTGCCGGGCTCGTATGCGGTGTGTCGGACCATGGGGATGTGCCTCCTCGCTGCTTGTCGTCGTCCGAGTCGCCGCCTGCGGGGGGAGCGGCCCTTCGGCGGTCGCCATAGTCTGCCAGCGGCGCCCCGGCGCGACGACGTGACGATCCAGAGCAGTAGGAGCAGCCCATGCACGATTCGGAGGTGTGGTCCTCCCCCGTCCTGCAGTCCGTCGTCGGCGTGGTCGGGCGCTCCCGCCACGTGAGCACCTCGGTCGAGGCCGTCGGGAGTGTGGCGTCCTGGATGGCCTACGAGGAGTTCACCTTCCCGTCGGGCTCGATGGACGCCGCCTTCAGCGGCCGGACCGATCCGGCGGAGATCATCGACGTGTCGTTCTTCTACGCGGTGCTGAACTTCGCCTTCAGCGACTTCGACACCGGCGTGAAGTTCGCCACTAACTACCGGGGCCGCGAGTGGTCTGACAGCGAGGCCATGTTCGCCTGCGTGAACCGGGCGCTGGCGGGGGGCGTGCCGCTGACCGATGGCGGCTTCCTCGCCGAAGTAGGCCGCGACGACCTCGCCGGCGTGTTCAGCGGCAACATCGAGATCCCCATGATCGATGAGCGTGTCGAGATCCTCAACGAGGCCGGCCGCACGCTCAGCGAGCACTACGGCGGCGCCGCGCACCGCTTCGTGGCCGACTGCGCCCCGGCGATGTACGCGGGCGGCGACGGTCTCATGGAGCGGCTGGTGGTGGAGTTCCCACGCTTCAACGACGTCAGCACCCATGACGGCCGCGAGGTGCAGCTCCACAAGCTGGCGCAGCTCTGGCTCTGGCAGTTGCACATGTCCCTGGCCGCCACGGGCGCGTTCGCCGTCTCCGACCTGGACCGCATGACGGCCTTCGCCGACTACATCGTGCCGGTCGCGCTGCGGCTCATGGGCATCACCTCGTACTCCCCGGAGTTGGAGGCGGCCATAAACCGCGGCGACCACATCCCCCGCGACAGCGGCGAGGAGGTGGAGATCCGAGCCCACACTCTCTACGCCACGGCCCTGCTGACCGACGCCATCAACCGCCTTCGCCCCGCTGAGTCGGCCCTGGTGGTGCCGCAAGTCGACCTCCGCCTCTGGAAGAGCTACCACGCCACCTTCTGGCCCCACCACCTCACCCGCACGATCATGTACTGAGCGGCCCGGCGCCGTCGCCGGTCTCGCAGCTCGGCGTGGCGGCACAGGCGCCCCTTCGCCGCGGTCGGATATTCCGAGGCGTGTCGTACCGGTCGCGTAGTCTGTGAACTGGAGTCGATGAGGAGGGCGTGTGGCTGCGAGCGGGGATTGCACGGCGGACGAGTGGACGCTGTTTCGCGGTGACGCCCTGGCCGCCTACGGCGGCTGGCCGACACCGACGGTGATCGTTTCCGACGGCGCGTACGGGGTTGGCGGTTTTCCGGGCGACCCGCGCACCCCTGACGGACTCGGCGAGTGGTACGAGCCGCACGTCGAGGCGTGGTCGAAGCACGCGCATCCCGCGACGACGCTGTGGTTCTGGAACACCGAGGTGGGCTGGGCGACGGTTCACCCGCTCCTGTCGGATCACGGCTGGGCGTATGTCCAGTCGATTGTGTGGGACAAGGGTCTCGGTCACATCGCCGGAAACGTGAACGGGGAGACGATCCGCCGTTTCCCTGTGGTGACGGAACTGTGCGCGCTCTACCGCCGCCGGTTGGAGTTCTCCACGCCGGACGGCGTGATGACGGCGAAGCAGTGGCTGCGCTACGAGTGGCAGCGGTCGGGCCTGTCGCTCAGCGCCGCGAACGAGGCCTGCGGCGTGGCGAATGCGGCCACCCGCAAGTATCTGACGCAGGACTGGCTGTGGTACTTCCCGCCGCCGGAGATGATGGAGCGGCTCGTCAGCTACGCCAACCTGCACGGGGATCCGGGGGGTGCCCCCTATTTCTCCCTCGACGGCGTCACAGGGGTGACTGCCGCCGAGTGGGCGGCGCTGCGCGGCTGCTGGAACCACGCGCACGGTCTCACCAACGTGTGGTCGGCGCCGCCCCTCAACGGACACGAGCGCTACAAGGGCAACGGCCTGCGGTCGGCGCCGCGCGTGTACCGTCCGGGGCGCAATGCGGCCGTCCACCTGAACCAGAAACCGCTGGAGTTCATGAGGCGGATCGTCGCGGCCTCGAGCGATCCGGGCGACGTTGTCTGGGAACCCTTCGGAGGACTCTGCACGGCGGCGGCGGCGGCCGTTGAGCTTGGGCGTATCGGGTACGCCGCGGAGACCGTGGAGCACTTCGCCGACCTCGCGGAGCAGCGCCTCCAGGCAGGTCTCGTCTCGACGGTCGCTTGATCGCACATCGAGTCCTGTGACATCCACTCCCGAGTTTCCTGCTCCGCCCGCGCTGGATCGCGACGATCGCCGTACTCGCTTGATGGAACGCGTGCGGGAGGCTGTCCTGGCCCTACCCGGATACTTCGACTCGCACACCAACATTGAGGGTGTAGCCGCTACTGACCTGTTCGCGTTGAACACGGTGCTCGGGGCCACGATTGAAGTGCAGGTCGTCCAGACGCTGAACCGGATGCGCGACGTGTGGGATCCGGGGGACGACTGGCCTCTCTACGCGTTCGAGAGGCAGGCGCAGACATTCCCGGACGTGCTGCTCCGGAAGGCGACCGGCACGGCGGGATACGAAGTCGCGATGGGCGTCGAACTCAAAGGCTGGTACGTGCTCGCCAAGGAACGGGAGCCCAGCTTTCGTTACACGGTGACACCGGACGCATGCACCGATTTGGATCTCCTCGCGGTTGTCCCGTGGCACTTGTCGAACGTTCTTGCCGGGACGCCGCTCGTGGACACTCCCGGCGTCTGGTCCGCGAGATACGCCGCGGAGCACCGGAACCATTGGTGGCAACATCTCCGTAAGACGGCGGCGGACACGTCGATAGCGAGCCCGGAGGGCGTGTTTCCGTACAAGGGCCGTGAGAACACATCCGACAAGCCTGCGTACGACAGAGGCGGGAACTTCGGCCGGATCGCACGCACCGGGATCATGGACGAATGGATCGATGGTGTGCTCCGCAAGCCGCTGGCGGGGATTCCTGCTCGGGACTGGATTGAGTTCCTTCGGCGTTACGCCGACGACAGCGACCTCAATGCGATCTGGCAGGACCTGCACGGGAGGGTCCGCCGCCGACTCGACCGGGATGTGGAGGCCAGATCCGCGGATGCGATGCAGTCCCTCGGACGTGTCGTGGACATCCTCGGCAGCATCGAATAATCGACTCGTCCGTCTGGCCGGCTATTCCGTGAACGGGTCGCTGGCGGTGGTACCATATATGGTATGAACAAGACGACGGTGTATCTGCCGGAGGCGCTGAAGCAGGGAGTGGAACGTCTGGCCCGGCAGCGTTCGTGCTCCGAGGCGGAGGTGATCCGCCGGGCCATTCAGGACGCGATAGCGCGTCCCAAGCCACATGGCGGGATCATCCCCGGTGACAGCGCTTGGGCCGAGCAGGCGGACGACTACCTGGAGGGCTTCGGCGACCGATGATCATCGCCGACACCAGCGGGCTCATCGCCTTCTTCAGCGAGTCCGGTGCACAGCACGAGGCGGTGGCGGCCTGGGTGGACGCCCACGAACCCGTCATGGTGGTCTCCCCCTATGTCCTGGCCGAGGTGGACTATCTGGTCGCCGCCCGCAAGGGCATCGACGCCGAGTTGGCTGTGCTGGCGGAGCTGTCGGGCGGCGCCTATGAACTGGCGGGGATGGGCGCGCCCGACGTGGCGGCGGCGCGGCGGGTGGTGGAGCGGTACCGGGATCTGGGCGTCGGTCTCGCCGACGCCTCCCTGGCGGTGCTCGCTCAGCGCTACCGGACCCGCACCGTCCTGACCCTGGACCGCAAGCACTTCAGTGTCATGCGCCCGCTGGACGGAGGCACCTTCACGATCGTCCCGTGAGCGATTGGTTCAGCCTCGACCGCCGGTCCGCGTGCTGGCTACAGTCCGAGCACAGCGCGGAGGCCGTCGTCGATGGCATCAATGAGGGCACCAGGCAGCTTTCCCGAGTATTCCGTCAGCCAGGACCGGTCGATCAACTCCAACCCGAGCGGCACCGCCACGGAGTCTTTGGGCAGACCCGTCGCCGCCGACTTGAGCAGCACGTTGCCGGCGAGGCCGGCTCTGTCGAGGTTCGAGGTCAGCGGCACGACATGGGTCTGCCAAACCTCGACCTCGAGGACGTCGTGAGAGGACACGACGACACACGGCCGACGCTTGTCGATGTTGATCCAGTACACCGCGCCGCGCGCTACCACGGCGCGGACCGCTCCATCCGCTCGGCCGCTGCGAGTGCGTCCCTCTGGATCAATGGTTCGCCGACTGTGAGTGCGGCGTCGGCCGCGAGCTGTTGGGCGAAAGTAGTCGTCGACTGAGCCGAGTGGCGGCGAAGCTGCTCGGTCACCCACCTCGAGAAGGGGACGCCGAGGCTGTTGATGATCGGCACGACGTCGTCGGGCACGCTTATCGTCTTGTTTGGCATGTACGTATTATACATACTGCAGCAGCTTGTGGTTTGGGCGGAGGGTGTGGGATTCGAACCCACGGTGACCCGGAGGCCACAACGGCTTTCGAGGCCGCCCCATTCGTCCGCTCTGGCAACCCTCCGCCGGACAAGCTAGCGGCGCCGGGCGGCGAAGAACTCCCGCAGCAGCCGGGCGGTCTCGCTGGCCAGCAGGCCGCCGTCGAGGTCCATCTCGTGGTTCAGGCGCGGGTCGGCGGCCAGGTTGTAGAGCGAACCGCAGGTGCCGGCCTTCGGGTCGGCGGCCCCGAAGACAATGCGGTCGACCCGCGCCGCCAGCGCCGCCCCGGCGCACATCGGGCAGGGCTCCAGGGTGACCACCAGGGTCGCCCCGTCGAGGCGCCAGGTGCCGACGGCCGCCGCCGCGTCGCGCAACGCCAGCACCTCGGCGTGCGCCGTGGGATCGCCCCGCAGCTCGCGCTCGTTGTGCCGCCGGGCGATCACGTCGCCGCCGAGCAGGACCACCGCACCCACCGGCACGTCGCCGTGGGTCGCCGCCGCGGCGGCCTCGTCGAGCGCCAGCCTCATGGCAGCCGTCTCGGGGTCAGAATCCATGTGCCGTCCATTCCCGGCGCTCGCGGACCCGGCTGCTCGGCGGGCACGGCGGCAGTCCGGCGCTGCGGGGTCGCGCTCTCTGGCTCGCCGGAGCGGAGGGAGTGGGATTCGAACCCACGGTGGCCGAAAGACCACACACGCTCTCCAGGCGTGCCGATTCGTCCGCTCTCGCATCCCTCCCGGTCGCCTCCGTGCCGGAGCACGGAAGGTCGGACAAGGGTACCCTGTGGCAGCCGGCGACTGTCCTGGGACGTGGCGGCCGGGTCCTGTGCGACCGGGACCCGTGAACCGAGTCAGGGCCGGGAGGCAGCAGCTCTCAGCGGGAACCCCGGAGCGCCGCAGATCACCTGGCCGCCACATCCGAGGGCGGCACCGGCGCGGCGCCGTACGTTCCTCCCGACGATGGCTGTCCCAGGGGATCACTAGGCTCGGCGCCGATGGTGCATCAGTCGCTCTACCTGCGCTACCGGCCGGCGCGATTCGGCGAGATCATCGGCCAGGAACACGTCGTGGCGGCGCTGCGCAACGCGGTCGGTACCGACCGGGTGGGGCACGCCTACCTCTTCAGCGGGCCGCGCGGCACGGGGAAGACATCCACCGCCCGCATCCTGGCCAAGGCGCTCAATTGCGAGAACCTCACCGACGGCGAGCCGTGCGGCACCTGTCCGTCTTGCGCCTCCATCGCCGCGGGCACGTCCTACGAGTTGCACGAGCTGGACGCCGCCTCCAACAACAAGGTCGACGACGTTCGCGAGCTCATCAGCAGGGTGGCGCTCGGCACGCCGGGCCGGGCCAAGGTGTACGTGCTCGACGAGGTGCACATGCTCACGCCGGGCGCCGAGAACGCCCTGCTTAAGACCCTCGAGGAACCACCCCCCCACGTGGTGTTCGTGCTCTGCACGACCGAGCCGCACAAGGTGGCGCCGACGATCCGCAGCCGCACCCAGCACCTGCACTTCGAACTGCTGGCCGCCGATGCGCTGGAGAGCCATGTCCGGGCGGTGGCTGCCGACGCCGGCTTGACGGTGTCCGACGCCGATGTGGCCTACGTGCTGACCGCCGGCGGCGGGTCGGCGCGGGACACCCTGTCGGCGCTCGACGCCGTAGCGGCTGCGGGCCGGGCTCCCGACGGCGCCGACGCGGTGACAGCCGTGCTGGACGCCGTGGCGAGCGCGGATGTCGGCGCGGCCCTGAGTGCCGCCGATGCCGCCGCCCGAGCCGGGCGGGAGCCGCGCATCCTCGGCGAGGCTCTGCTCGGCCGGCTGCGCAATGCCTTCCTGGCTTCGGTGAAGGCGCCGCTGGAGCACCTGCCCGCCGCGGAGAGGACCGCCGCGGAAGACCTGGCCGGGCGGCTCCGACCCCGCGCCCTGACATTCGCGCTCGAACTGCTCGGTGAGGCGCTCGTGGCGATGCGCGAGGCCCCCGATCCCCGGGTCGACCTGGATCTGGCACTGGTGCGGCTCACCAATCCTGACATCGGTCTCACGCTGCAGTCCCTGGCTGAGCGGGTGGAGCGCCTCGAGAGCGGCGGCGGTGTCGCGCCGGCCATGACAAGCGGCGGGGGTGCCGCGCCGGCCATGACAAGCGGCGGGGGTGCCGCGCCGGCCACGGTGGGCAGCCCCGCAAGGCCGAGCGCAGCACCGCGACCTCATCGGGGCCCGGCCGGAGACGCATCCGAGGAACAGGGGACGCCTCGCGGCGGAGCCGCGGCGGGGGCGCGGGAGGCGCTGGCGCGGGCCAAGCCGCCAGAGCCCGGCGCGGGTGGCGAACCACGGTCGACCGAGTCCCCTACCGGGTCCGTGCCGGCCGCACGGCCCGCTGCCCCCCGAGCCGCCGAGCAGTCGATCTCGCCGCGGGGAGGCGACTCGACGAGTGCGCCCGCAGGCGCGGAGGAACCGGCCGCGACCCCGGCGGCCACGACCGAGCCGCCTCCGCAACGCGACGAGGCGGTACTGGCGTGGGTGGAGGAGATCCTCCCATCGCTGCGGACCCTGTCCTCGTTGCCCAAGAGCGCCGGCGCGCGCCTCTCCACCGGACGCTTTCTACCGAACGCTTCAGGGGCCCTCCGGCTGGCGTTCCCCACCCCCGGGTCCCTTGAGCGGTGCGAGACGTTCCACTCGGCGGTCGAGGCGGAGTTCGGCCGCTGCTTCGACCGTGCCGTGACCGTGCAGTTCGTGCTCGACGATCACAGCACGCCGGATCCTCCGTCAAACTCGGCGGGCGCCTCGGCGACGAGTTCGCCGCATCTGGGCGAGGTCCAGGCGACCACGGCATTGCCCAAGGCGCGCCCGAGCGACCGGGACGACAGCGGGGTGGCGCAGGTGCAGCAGGCCTTTCCCGGCTCGAGGCTCGTCGAGCTCGAAGCTCCCTAGGCGGACGCTCCGTGGCCACCGGTGGCTACACCGCTCCGATACAGGAGTTGATCGATCAGCTCGGGCGGCTGCCCGGGATCGGTCCGAAGTCGGCTCAGCGCATCGCCTTCCACCTGCTGAAGGCGCCGGCCGGCGATGTCGAGGAATTGTCGGCGGCGATCGACGAGGCGAAGCGCAGCGTGCGGTTCTGCGGGCGGTGCTGCAACCTGGCCGTCGCCGACCTGTGTGACATCTGTAGCGATCCGCGGCGCGAGGAGTCCCTGATCTGCGTCGTCGAGGATCCTCGCGACGTCGTGGCGTTCGAACGGACCGGTGAGTTCAAGGGCCGCTACCACGTGTTGCACGGGGCCATCAACCCCATGGAAGGCGTCGGCCCCGACCAGTTGCGGATGGCCGAACTCCTGCAGCGCGTCGGCGACGAACCCGTCACCGAGGTGATTGTCGGCACCAATCCCAACCTGGAGGGGGAGGCCACAGCCATGTACGTCGCCAGCGTGCTGGCGCCGCTCGGTGTCAGCGTCACCCGCCTGGCGAGCGGGCTTCCCGTCGGCGGCGACCTGGAATACGCCGACGAACTGACTCTGGGCCGGGCACTCGCCGGTCGGCGGGACATCCTGCGGGACTGAGACCGGCCGGCGGGACTTCCGGCTGGAGAATACGGTCGAGGCGCTCCTCGAGGGCTGCTGGGCGCGGGCTACGTTGCAGCCCGACGAGGCAGCGCCCCGACCGTCGCACCGGGGGAGGGGAAGATCGTGCAAACCCCGATGAGAACCACGAGGCATATGTTACAGACTTCACGCGGAAATGTCAAGGACTCCCGAGCCTGTGCTGTTTCCGCTGTTCAGACGGACGCCTGAAATGTTACGTCCGTAACGTCTCCGCTAAGAGGCGGCGGGAACCCTCACCAGGGCAGCGTCGCCCTGTCCGCCGCCGCCGCAGAGGGCGGCGGCGCCCAGACCCCCGCCCTGCCGGCGCAGTTCGTGCAGCAGGGTCAGCAGGACGCGGTTGCCGGAGGCGCCGATCGGGTGCCCCAGGGCGACCGCACCGCCGTTCACGTTCACCACCTCGTGCGGCACGCCGAGGGCGGCCATGCTGGCCAGGACCACGGCGGCGAACGCCTCGTTGATCTCGAACAGGTCGATGTCACCGAGTTCGGCACCGTTCCGTTCGAGGGCCTTTCCGATGGCCGTCGCCGGCTGGGTCAGCAGCGACGTGTCCGGGCCGGCCACCTGGCCGTAGGAGACGACTTCGGCGAGCGGCGTGGCGCCGAGCCGCTCGGCGGCGGTGGCCGAGGCCAGCACCAATGCCGAGGCGCCGTCGGAGATCTGCGAGGCGTTGCCGGGTGTCACCGTTCCCTCCGGATCGAAAGCGGGGCGCAGCCGGGCCAGCGACTCGGCACTGGTGTCGGGGCGGATGCCCTCGTCGTGTGCCACGACGGTGGAGTCGCCGCGCCGCTGAGGTACCTCGACGGCGGCGATCTCGCTGTCGAGGAGCCCGTCCTTGGTGGCGCGTGCCGCCCGCTCGTGCGAGGCGGCCGCGAAGGCGTCCTGCGAGTCGCGGCTGATGCCCCCGATGGAGGCGAGGTGGTGCTCGGTGCTGAGGCCCATGGACCGGCCTTCGATGGCACAGGTCAGACCGTCGTACATCATCGAGTCCACGAGGGTGGCATCTCCTGCCCGCAGGCCGGCGCGGGCGCCGGGCAGCAGGTAGGGGGCCCCGCTCATCGACTCCATGCCGCCGGCCACCACAACGTCGGCGTCGCCGTCGGCGATCATCCGCCCGGCGAGGTAGACGGCGTTGAGCCCCGACAGGCAGACCTTGTTCACTGTGGCGGCGGGTGCCGTGAGGGGAACACCTGCTTTGGTGGCGGCAGCGCGGGCGGGGGCTTGGCCCTCGCCGGCCAGCAGCACCTGCCCCATGAACACGTAGTCCACTTCGGCGGCGGGGACGCCGGTGGCCTCGAGGGCGGCGCTGATGGCGAGCCCGCCGAGGTCGGTGGCGGAGAAGGACGAGAGCGCGCCGGAGAACCGACCGATCGGCGTCCGGGCGCCCCCCAGGATCAACGTTGGACTCATCTCGGCCTCCGTCGCGACGGGCTGGAACTCTTCCGGACACGCTAGCGGTGCCGCGCCGCCGCGGCCCCGGCGCGTTGGGCGGCGGCGCCGGGCCGGGCATCATGGGGCCGTGCTGCTCACCGAGATCGACCACGTGGCCATCGCCGTGCGAGATCTCGAGGCCGCTGTGGACTACCACCGCCGGGCATTCGGCGCCAGCGTGGCGCACCGGGAGACCGTCGAGCGCGACGGCGTGGAGGAGGCTCTGCTCGCCGTGGCCGACTCCTACATCCAACTCATCTCGCCGACGAGGCCGGACTCGCCGGTGGCGCGGTTCCTCGAACGCCGCGGCGAAGGGTTGCACCACGTCGGCTACCGGGTGGCGGACTGCGCGACGGCGCTGGCCGCCATGGTCGCCGCCGGCGCCACTCCACTGGACTCGCAGCCCCGGCCCGGCTCGCGTGGCACGACGATCGCCTTCGTGCATCCGAAGGGATCCTTCGGCACGCTGATCGAGCTGGTCCAGCCCTAGGCGCGGGGGCGACGGCGGCACCGGGGCGGATCGATGCAGGTTCACCTGGTCGACGGAACCTACGAACTGTTCCGGCAGTTCTTCGCCCGCCCGTCGCACCGCACCGCTGATGGCCGGGAGGTGGCCGCCGCCCGGGCGGCGGTGAGCGGTCTGCTGCGCCTGGTGGCCGACGGCGCCAGCCACGTGGGCGTCGCCACCGATCATGTGATCCCGTCGTTCCGCAACGAGATGTATCCGGGCTACAAGAGCGGCGAGGGTGTCGATGCGGACCTGCTGGCGCAGTTCCCGCTGCTGGAAGAGTTGGCCGACGCCGCCGGCTTCACCGTCTGGGCGATGACCGACTACGAGGCCGACGACGCGCTGGCGACGGCTGCGGCCCGGGCGGCAACGGATCCCGCCGTGGAACGGATCATGATCTGCACACCCGACAAGGACCTGGCGCAGTGCGTGAGCAACGACGGTCGGGTGGTGCAGTTCGATCGCCGGGGTGGCCGCATCAGTGATCGGGCCGGTGTCGTGGCGCGCTTCGGCGTCCCGCCCGCCTCGATCCCCGACTACCTGGCGCTGGTGGGTGACAGCGCCGACGGATTCCCCGGTCTGGCGGGCTGGGGGGCGAAGTCGGCCGCGGCGGTGCTGGCCCGCTACGGCCATATCGAGAACATCCCCGACTCCTCGGGCCAGTGGGACGTGGCGGTGCGTGGCGCGGTCACTCTGGCCGCCCGGCTGGCGGCGGGGCGAGACGAGGCATACCTGTACCGGCGCCTGGCCACGCTCGTGACCGACGTGCCCGGGGTCCTGGACAGCGCCCCGGCAGGTGCCGGCGGGGCGGTGGATTCCCTGGCCTGGGTCGGGCCCCGCCCCGGTTTCGCGGAGTTCTGCGGGCGCGTCGACGCCGAGCGCCTGGCGTCGCAGGCCGCGGCGCTGGCGGCGGGGCGCCGCTCCGGCGGCTGAGCGAACCCCAAGGGCTGCCACGGTGGCTGGCGACTTCACGACCATTGAGGTGGACGGGCGCCAGGTGCGCATCTCCAACCCGGGGAAGGTCTTCTTTCCCGCTCGCGGGGAGACCAAGCTGGACCTCGTCCGGCACTACCTGACTGTCGGCCCGGGGGCGCTGCGGGGGGTCTGGTGCCGGCCGACGGTGATGCATCGCTTCCCCGACGGCGCCGGGGGAAAGAGCTTCTACCAGAAGCGCGTGCCGGAGCGACGCCCGGACTGGCTCGAGACGGCTGTCGTGGCGTTCCCGTCGGGACGGACCGCCACCGAGTTGTGCCCCGCCGACCTGGCGCACATCGTCTGGGCGGTGAACCTGGGGTGTTTGGAGTTGCATCCCTGGGCGGTGCGCCGTTTCGAGCCGCACCGCCCCGACGAGTTGCGCGTCGACTTGGACCCGGCGCCCGACCTGGATTTCGAGGCGGTGCGGCGGGCGGCCTTCCTGCTGCGGGAACTGCTGGATGAGTTCGGCCTGGCAGGCTGGCCCCGGACCTCGGGCGGCCGGGGCATCCACATCGTGGTGCGCATCGTGCCGGTGGCCGGCTTCAGCGAGGTGCGGGACGCCGCTCTGGCGCTGGCCCGGGCCGCCGAACGGCGCCGGCCCGATCTCATCACCAGCGCCTGGTCGAAGAAGGATCGGGGACGGCGCGTGTTCGTGGACTACAACCAGAACGCCCGCGACCGCACGCTGGCCTCGGCGTATTCGGTGCGTCCCGGCCCGGACGGCCGGGTGGCAGCACCGCTGCGCTGGGAGGAGGTGGCCGGCGCCGAGCCCGGCGACTTCACGCTCGCCATGATGCCCGATCGCTGGCGCACCGCGGGCGACGTGGAGGCGGGGTTGGAGGACGGCGCCGGCTCGCTGGCGCCGCTGCTGGCGCTGGCCCGCCAGGAGGCTGCGCAGGGCACCGCCGACGCCCCCTGGCCCCCGCACCACCCACGCCGCTCGTAGCACCCCCGGTGCGGCGGCGCCGGGCTACTCGCCTGACTCGACCTCAGCGGCGTCGGGATCAGCGGGCTCGCCGCCCGTCTCCGCTGCCGGATCGTCGTCGGGTTCGCTCGACTCCGCGCCGGTCTCCTCGTCGGTGCCCTCCGGTTGCTCCGTTCCGGCGCCCTCCGCCGTCTCATCGACGGGGTCGCCGGGCTCGGGCTCCAGCGGCGGATCGATGCACTCGATGTCGATGGCGGGCGGGTCGTAGATGCGGGGTTCCTCGATGAACCCGCTCCCCGGCCGGTCGGTCTCCAGGAACGCTTCGATGGCGTCGGCCGTCGCACCGGCGGCGACGGTGATGTACTCCTCGGTGGCGAAGAGTTCGGCCTCCGAGGCGTTCGTGAGATAGCCGTACTCCACCAGCGCCGACGGCATCACGGGACCCCGTATGAGCGCGTACGTGTCGATCCCGTCGGGGAGCAGCACGCGCTTGACACCGGCGTTGGGGAGGCCGCTCCACTCGACGTCCTCGAAGGTGCTGAGGGCCTCGGTGATCTCCTCGTACAGCAGGCCGCCGAGACGGGCCGACTCGGGGCGCATCTCGCTGGCGGACTGGGACTGCACGTACACCTCGGTCCCCGGCGCGTCCCCCAGGTCCCAGGTTGGGCCGTTGTGATGGATCGACACGACCGCGGCAGGCTCCAAGGCGTCGGCGAACTCGACGCGGACCCTGAGGCGGACCATGTAGTCGCTCGTCCGGGTCGTGGCGGCGGCGATGCCGCGTTCGGCGAGTTCGGCGAGCACGGCATCGGTGAGCGTCAGATTCAGATCGCGCTCGACGAGACCGTTGGGGCCCACCGTGCCGGTCTCGATGGGTCCCCCGTGGCCGGGATCCAGGACGACCTGCACGGGCTCGATGCGTTCGCCGCCGGCGATCTCGGCGGTGTTGCCGCACGGCGTGCGTATGAGATAGCCGGTCTCGAGCACTTCAAGAACCGTGACCGGGATGCCCGTCGGGGTGAGCAGCGCAACCGGCGGCGGTGGTGGCGGTTCGGTGGTGGTCGTGGTGGTGGGCGGTGGCGGTTCGGTGGTGGTCGTGGTGGTGGGTGGTGGCGGCTCGGTCGTCGTGGTGGCGGGTGGTGGCGGTTCGGTGGTGGTCGTGGTGGTGGGCGGTTCGGTCGTCGTGGGTGGTTCGGTCGTCGGGACCGTCTCGATCGGAGGGTCGGAGAGTCCTGCCTCGCCGGCCGGCGAGGGCTCAGGGGCCGGCGGCGCACCGATCGTCGTCTCCGCAGTGCCGCTGCCGGTCCCGTTGGGCTCCGCGGCGTCGTCGGAGCCGATGCGGGTGACCGCCACCACGATGATGGCGATGGCGAGCATCAGCCCGCCGAGCAACAACAGCCTCCGCCGGCGGTACACGCGTGCGGGAACTTCGCCGCCGAAGGGATCCGTATGCACTATGTGCTGTCTAGCCGTTGGGCGCTCGGCGGCGGCGCAACCTCACCGGCACGATCGTGCCGTGGCGCGCACGCAACGCTGCCGACATCATTCCGCCGGATCGACAGCCCCGAAGATCTCCGCCAGTTCGACCGGGGCGCTGCGGATGATCTGGGCATAGCTGCAACTCTCGGGCACCCGATCGGGGTGCCAGCGCAGTAGTCGGGCGCTGTGGCGGAACCGTCCCGCCAGGACGGCGTCGTATGCCACCTCCGCCACGGGGGCGCCCAGCAATGGCACCCAGGCGTCGACGCCCGACCGCCAGCGGTTCGGAGCACCGGGCAGGCGCCCCTCGGCGCCCTCGACCGTCCAGGGATGTGTCACCGCGTCGTCGATTCGATGCCCGGCCAGCAGTCCGGCCAGTTCGGCACGCCCGTCCGCCGTGAAGCCCGACGCCGCGCCCACGTAATGCAGGACCTCCCGGGAGTCGTGCAACCCCAGCAGCAGCGAACCCACCCCGTCGCCGCTGCGGTGCATGCGGTAGCCGGCCACCACGCAGTCGGCGGTGTGACGGTGCTTGATCTTGAACTGGGCGCGCTTCCCGCACTCGTAGGTGCCTCCGGCGGGTTTGGCGACGACGCCGTCCAGCCCGGCTCCCTCGAACCGCTCGAACCAGGCGGTGGCGAGCGAACGGTCGGTGGTGGCGGGTGTCAGATGCACCGGCGGGCCGAACCCTGCTGCGACATCGGCGAGGGTTCGGCGGCGCTCGCTGAACGGTCGGCCGGTGAGATCGCGATCGCCGAGTGCCAGGATGTCGAAGGCCACGAAACGCGCCGGCGTCTCGGCCGCCAGCCGGGCGATCCGGCTCGCGGCCGGGTGGATGCGAGCGCTGAGGGCGGCGAAGTCCAGCCCGCCACCGGGCCCCACGATGACCAGTTCGCCGTCCAACACGCAGCGCTGAGGCAGGCGCGCCCTCAGCGGGCCCAGCAGCTCGGGGAAGTAGCGGGTCAGAGGCCGTTCGTTGCGGCTGCCGATCGCCAGGTCGTCGCCGTCGCGGAACACAACGGCACGGAAGCCGTCCCACTTGGGCTCGAACCACATCTCGTCCGCTGCGGCGACGGGGAGCGACTCGGCGGCCCGCGCCAGCATCGGAGCCACGGGCGGCATGACCGGCAGGTGCACGGTTCGTACGGTAGGCCGCGGCCGGCCCGGTCGGTGGTGTCCCGGACGACTGCCGAGGATTTCTATCGATCGTCGCGCCGCCGTCGGCCGGCGCGCCCGGTCATCCCTCAGCCGAGCGCCACGAGAACCAGCCCGGCGGTCGCCACCGCCATTCCCAACACCTGGACGCGGCTGATGTGCTCGTGCAGGAAGAGCCACGCCGGGATCACGGTGAAGGCGGGTGACAGGGCCGTGATCGGGCCGACGATGGACAGCAGGCCCAGCGAGAGGGCTTCGAGCAGCAGAGCGTGTGCCAGCAGGAGCAGAACCCCGCTCGCCACCACCGGTACGACGGTGCTGCGCCGCGGTAGCCGGGGACGTGGGGCACCGGCTCGCCGCCAGACCACCAGCAGGGCGGCCAGGCTGAGGGCCAGGGCGGCGGCGCGGACGACGAGCAGGGGCGCAAAGCCGGCGGCGTCCCCGATCTCGCCGATGGTGGTCTGGAACGTGGCGAGCGACGCACCGGCGGCCAGCGACAGGCCCAGCTCGCCGCCCAGCCCGATCCGCCGCCCGGGCTCGTTCGGCGGAGCGGTCGCGTGGCCGGCTTTGGGCGGTCGCGAGATGAGCACCACGGCCACGATCGCCAACGCCACACCCGCCAGGGAGAGCGAGGACGGGCGCTCACCGCGCACCAGTCCCACGACGAACGTCAAGATCGCGATGGCGGAAGCGGTCACCGGTGCGACCACCGCAATGCGGCCGAACGTGAACCCCGTGTACATGAAGCCCACCCCGAGCGTCAGCGCTCCCCCGGCCAGGAGCGCCAGGAGGATCTCGCGGGTGCTGCCGACCGACCGCCAAGTGGCCAGCAGGTAGATCCCCATGATCACCCCGCCGACCAGCTGGGCACCGACGACGGTGCGCACCGGACCGGTGCGCCTGCCCGCCATACCGCCGAAGAAGTCCGCCAGCCCGAGGCCGCCGGCCACGCCGATGCCCAGAATGACGTCCATGACTCAGAGACTCGGCGGGGTCGTTCCGGAAATCACTCGGCAAGACTAGTGCGGCGCCCGGAGCGGGTTGCCCGGCCGAGGGGCCGTCGGATTCCCGCCGGTCGTCCTCAGCCGAGCGCCACGAGCACGAGCCACGCCGACGCCGAGCAGGACGTCCATTCCTCAGGCAGGGAACTGCTCGCCGGCCATGGGCATCCGGCGAGGCTAGTCCCACCGCAGCGCTACGTTCGGATCGATGAATCCTCGGTTCCTGCTGCCGATCGCCCTTGGTGGCATCGCCGGTGCCGCGGCGCGCTGGTGGGTGCACAGCCTCTGGCCGGACAGCTCCGAGTGGTGGGCGACGCTCATCGTCAACGTGGCGGGCAGCGCGGTTCTGGGGTGGCTCGTGGCCACTGAGTTGCACGGACGGCGGGCCGCCGCTGCGATCGTCGGCTCAGGCTTCTGCGGCAGTTTCACGACGTTCTCGGCCTTCAGCCTGATCGTGGCCAGATACCTCGAGTCGGGGCGTCCGGGCGCCGGACTGCTCTATACCGCAGCGACTCTCGGCCCGGCGATTGCGGCGGCGGTCCTGGCCGGGTGGGCGCGTCGCCGATGGCGCGGCCCCGATCGGGGGGCGGCGACGTGACCGCGATCGGCTTCGTGGCGATCGCCGCGGCGGCGACCCTGCTGCGCGTGGAGGCCTCGAGGCGCCTCAACCTCGAAAAGTTCCCTTACGGCACGCTGGCGGTCAACCTGATCGGCTCGTTCGCTCTCGGACTGCTGGCCGGAGGCGGCGCCGTCGCGACGGTGATCCTGGCCAGCGGTGCACTCGGCTCGCTCACGACATTCTCGACCATGGCGGTGGAGACCATCGAGCTGTGGCGTCGTCATCGCCGGCGGGCGGCAGGCTATGCGGCCGCCTCGCTGGTCGGCGGCGTGGCCGCGGCCTACCTCGGCGTCCTGGCGGTCAGCTGAGCGCCCCGGTGAGGGTTCCGGGAGCGTGCGGCTGCCGCTCGCCCGCTGCCGGCCCGGTACTCGGTGGCCGCGGCTAGCCGAGTGCCAGCAGGACAAGCCCGCCGATGATGACGACCATGCCGGCTGTCTGGAGGCGGCTGACGTGCTCACGCAGGAAGATGCGCGCCCCGAGCACGCTGAAGGCCGGCGTCAGCGAGGTGATCGGCCCCACGACCGAAAGGAATCCCCTGTTCAGGGCCTCGATCAGCAACGCGTGGGCGAGGATCAGCAGCGTTCCCGCCGCGCCGACCACCAGGGCCGCCCGTGGCCGTGGGGGTTTCGCCGTTCCGGTGTGGGGCCTCCTGCCGAGCGCGGCGAGGGCCACCAGCCCCAGGACACCGCCGACCGCGCGCGCGATGAGAAGCGGCGCGGGTCCGTCCTCCACCCCGATCTCCAGCAGCAGGATCTGGAACACCACGAAGCCGCCGCCCGCACACATCGACAGGGCCAACTCGCCGGCGAGCCCCAAACGCCGCTCGGAGTCTCTGCGGTCGAACGGGCGGGGTGTCCGGGTCGGGCGGGACACCAGCACGACCGCCGGGATGATGAGGATCGCGCCGGCCAGCGCCAGCGTCGACGGGCGCTCGCCGCGCAGCAACCCGACGGCGAAGGTCAGCCCGGCGATGGCGGCGAAGGAGACCGGCGACATGATCGACAGGCGCCCCCAGGAGATTCCCGCGTAGAAGCAGAGGGCGCTGAAGGCCAGGATCAGACCTCCCAGCGCCGACAGGAGCATCTCGCGGGCGCCGCCAAGGGACTGCATCGTGGCCAGCAGGTAGATGCCGATGAGCACCGTGCCTGTGAGATAGATGCCTGTCGTGGTGCGCAGCGGTCCCAGGCGCCGCCCGGCGACGCCACCGATCACGTCGGAGACCCCCAGGCTCACCGCCACCGCCAGCCCGAGGACGACCTCCAATACTCACCCGCCCCGCGGGGCCGACCGGTGGCGCATCGGGCGAGACTACCCAGCGCCGGGCGCAGCGGCCTGACGCCCTCAGTCCAGGCCGATGAGCACGAGCCCGGCGGCGGCCAGGCCGAACCCGACGATCTGGCCCCGGTTCATGCGGTCGCGCAGGATCAGGCGCGCCCACAGCACCGTCGCCGCCGGGAAGAGCGCCGCGACCGGGGCCACCAGGCTCACGAGTCCCTGGCGGAACGCCTCGATCAGCAGGCACGTCCCCAGCGTGTCGAGCAGGGCGTAGGTGGCGACGAGGCGGGCGTCTCCGGCCGTGAGCCGCGCCGGGCGCCCGTCACTGCGAACCCGCGAGAGGACGAACATCCCGGCCAGGACGCCCGCCGTCAGGCGCGAGGTGGCGACGGGCCACATCCCGGCGTCGTCGCTCGGGGCCGCGAAGAAGATCTGCGTGACGCCCAGCGTCAGCCCTGCGCCGACGGCCAGGACCATCTCCTGGGAGCGGCCGGCGACGATGCGGCGAGCGTGGGCCGGCGACGCGCGGACATCTGCCTCGTGGTGCTCGGCGACCCGGGCGATCAGGACGACGGCCGCGATGGCCAGCACCACGCCGATCACGGCAAGGGCTCCCGGGCGCTCGCCGATGATGAACCCGTAGGCCACGCCCACCGCCGCGCCGACCGCGGCCGCTGTCGGCGCCACCACCGACATGCGTCCGACCGCCAAGCCCCGCACCAGGCAGCAGATGCCCACCACCAGCCCGAGACCGGCGAAGACACCCAACCACTGATCCCATACCGGTGGGAGGGTCCGGTCGGTGATGGCGAGGAAGATCCCCAGCGCCACGAGGCCCCAGAGTTGTGACAGCGTCACGACCACCGACGTGCGCATGCGGCGTGCCGCCAGGCCGCTCAGGAAGTCTGCGGAACCGATGCTCGCCGCCACCAGGACACCGAGCAGGAGGGCCATCGTGTCGGGAGGGCGGCGGGTGGGGCGCTGGCGGTTGCCGGAGCGTGGCTCTGACGGTTCAGTCGTCGCGGGCGGGCGGGCGGTAGAACGCCGCCAGCAGCAGTGCCGATGCCACGAGGCCACCCCCGAGGCTGATGACGAGCCCCACCCAACCGTCGAGCACCTCCGCGATGCCGATGACGCTGTCCAGGGCGAGTTCACCCGGCCCGACCATGGCGATCACCACCGCCACCGTGGCCAGGACGGCGGTGTACTCCCAGCCGTCGTTCATCACGAAGAGTCCCTTGCCCCGGTGGGCCACCCAGAACGCCACGGCCATCAACCCGACGAAACCGGCGGCTGCCGGAGCCGTGAGAAATCCCGCGGCCAGCGCCAGTCCGGCGGCGATCTCGCCGCCGGCGGCCAGGATGGCGTGGCGCCGGCCGGGTCGCATGCCGATGCTCTCGAACCAGCGCGCCGTGCCGGCGATGCGCCCACCGCTGAAGAACTTGTTGTACCCGTGTGCGGCTAGCGTCACACCGACCACGACCCGCAAGAGCAGCAGTGCCCAATCGCCTACTTCCACGGCCCTCCCGTCGAGTCACGCCGGACGCTGCGTGCACGGAGGACTCCGAGCGCCTGATCCGCATCCCGTGCGGTCGCTGATCCTAGTGCCGCCATCTCCGCGGGCCGGGTGGGGTCCCGCCGGGGATTCCCGGTCCGCCTGACGTGCCCGAGGCGCTGATCCTGCGGGCACGGCGTAGCCCGTTCGGTGCCCGTCACGGCACCTTCGCCCATCGCCATCCCGCCGAACTGCTCGCCGAGGTGTTCGCCGCGGTGCTCGCCGAGAGCGGCGCGGACCCTGGCGCGGTCGACGAGGTGCTGGTGGGATGCGCCACCCCGGTGGGGGCGCAGGCGGCCAACGTGGCCACAGCCGCGGCGCGGGCGGCCGGAGGTCTGTCCGGGGTACCTGCCTCGGTGGTCAGCACCCAGGACACGTCGTCCCTCGTTGCCCTCATCCGGGCGGTCGACGCGGTGCGGTCGGGCCGCTGCGGGGTGGCGCTGGTGGGAGGGGTGGAACTGATGAGCACGGTGCCGGCCGGTGCCGACATGAGCCAGCGTGGCTTCGGTCTGCCGCTGTCCCCAACACCGGGCGAGGCACACCTGCCTCCCGGTCCGGCGGCGGAGCGGTGGGCGCAGCGGCTTGGCGTGGGAAGGGATCGGCTCGAGGAGGTTGGAAGGCGGACCCGCCGGCGCGCCCAGGAGGCGCAGGCCGCCGGTCGTCTGGCGGCCGAACTGCTACCCCTCACCGGCGGCGACGAGTTGCTTCGTGCCGGGGAAGCGGTGGACCGGCAGCGGCCCGAGGGGCTCTACAGCCGCGACGGACTCCTGACAGCGGCGACCGTTGCGCCCATGGCCGATGGCGCTGCTGCGGCCCTCGTGGCATCGCCGGCGGCGACTCGCCGGCTCGGCCTGGAACCGGTTGCCAGAGTGGCCGCGGCGGCGGCCGTGGGCGGCGATCCCACCGCCGGATGCGGATCGTCGCCCGAGGCGGCACGGCGCGCCACCGCGCTCGCCGGTGTCGGCGCCGCGGGCATCCGTCGCGTCGAGCTCGCCGAGCCGTTCGCCACCGACATCGTGCACTGGGAGATCAGCTGCGCCGGCTGGGCTGAGTTGCTGAATCCCGACGGCGGTTCTCTGGCGCTGGGCCACCCGCAGGGGGCCACGGGACTGGGACTCGTGGCACGTCTGGTGCGCGCCCTGGCGGCGCTGGACGGCGGCGGGCACGGCCTGGCGGCCTGCGACGCCGCCGACGGGCACGGGGTGGCCGTACTGTTGGAGGCATGACCGCCGCCGGGATGGCCGCCGCCGTCGACGTCACGGCCGTCGACGCCGTGCTGGCCAGTGCTGTGGGTACGGCCTTCAAGGCACTGGCCGCCGCCCTCGGAGGCCTGGCGATCCTCTGGTTGGGGATCGTGATTCTCCGCCTGCTGGCGCAGCCGCAGCCCGAGCCGCCTCCCCCGGGCGAGTTGCGCAAGGTGCGTCTCACCTACCGCTGCAGCTTGTGCGGGACCGAGGTCCGCATGACGATCGCGCCCATGGAGGATCCTGAGCCGCCCCGCCATTGCGGGGAGGAGATGTCGGTCATGGCGCCGATCGAGGACTGAGGCGCCTAGCCGCAGCGTTTCCCACAAGTGTGGAAAAGCTTGGGGGGAAGTACGAGTATGTAGTTTGCGTCCCTTCCCGCCCCGGATGTGGGCCGCGCCGCGCTGGTTCGACCCGCTGGGACCGGTTGCGTCCCGGGACCGTCAGTGCAGTTGGGTTGCGGTGACCACCCCGCCGAGGATGAGCCCCAGGCCCGCCAGCAGCCACCAGTTGCTCGTGCCGCCCGGGATCAGCCCCAGGTAGTTGACGATGATGAGGATCGTCCCGGCGGCGAGCAGCGAGAACAGCAGGATCGGAACCCACATGGGGCTCACCTTGGCTTCGGGGGGCAGGAACTGCTCCCCCGCCGGCCGCGTTCCCTTGGGGGTCACCCTGCCCCCTTGAACCTTGCGCTTGGGAGGATTCGCCATGCCCGCAGGATAGGCGGCCGGTACCCTCAACACCCGTGCGACGTCGGGTGCTGGTCCTGGACAACTACGACTCGTTCGTCTACATCCTGGTCCAGTACCTGGGCGAACTGGGTGCAGAGACGATCGTGGCGCGCAACGACGAGTTGACGTTGCGCGACGCCCTGGCGCTGGCGCCGGAGGCCCTGCTGGTCAGTCCCGGCCCCGGACGGCCCGCCGACACCGGAATCTGCTGCGACGCCATCAGGGAGTTGGCGGGCCGCTGCCCGATCCTGGGGGTGTGCCTGGGACACCAGTGCATCGCCGAGGTGTTCGGCGGCACGATCGTGCGCGCTCCCTCGGTGATGCACGGCAAGGTGTCGCAGATCCACCACGACGGCGGCGGTGTCCTCGCCGGCGTGTCCAACCCGCTGCAGGCCACCCGCTACCACTCGCTGGTGGTGGACCCCGCTTCGGTTCCCGACAGCCTGGAGGTCACCGCCAGCACCACCGACGGCGTCATCATGGGGCTGCGCCACCGCTCCATGGCCGTTGAAGGGCTGCAATTCCACCCGGAGTCGCAGATGACCATCGACGGCCACGCCATCCTGGCGAACTTCCTGGGCCTGCCACCGGCGGAGTCTCCGCCGGCCGGTTAGCCCTCTGCGGGCGGCCGTTCGGGCAGCCCGGACGGATCGATCCCGCCCTCGACGGGCGGTGTCTCGCCTTCGAGCGGCGTGAGTTCGTCGGTGGGCGGCGGCTCGGGTTCGCCGGTCCCGGATTCCCCGGTGACGTAGAGCGTGAGGATCGAACTCGGCGTGATCGGCGTCCCGGCCACGGGGTCCTGGGAGACGATCAGTCCCGGCGTCTCGCCGGGCAGCGGGGCCACGGCCACCACGTCGGCGGTCATCCCCAGCGTGTCGAGCTGGATGAGCGCGGTGGTGGGGTTGAGGCCCGTCAGGTCCGGCATCTCCACGATCTCCGGCCCCGAGGAGACGAAGACGAATACCTGGCTGCCCTCGGCCAGTTGGCTGCCCGCCGCGGGCTCGGTGCGGATGACCGCGCCCTCGGCCACTGTCCCGGACGGCTCGTCCTGGCGCACGACCACCAACCTGGCGTTCGTGATCGCCACCGCCGCGTCGACGTCGTCCATGCCCGCCACGTTCGGCACCAGGATGGCCGAAGGTCCAGCGGAGATGTTCAGCGTCACCGCGGCGCCGGCCTCGTGGGGAACAAGCGGCGCCGGCTCCTGCTGCAGGACCTCCCCGGCCGGTCTCTCGCTGCCCACCTGGACCAGGTTGACGGCGAACCCCGCCCCCCGCAGCGCCCGCTCGGCGTCGATGGCCTGCCAGCCCAGGACGTTGGGAACGGGGACCGCCGAGGCGCCCGCGCTGATCGTGAGGGTGATCGCCGAGCCGGGCGCCAGCTTCGTGCCGGCACGGGGCTGCTGGTCGAACACCCGACCGGCGGGAATCTCGGCGTTGGCCTCCCGTACGGTGATAACGCGAAAGTCTGCGGACTCCAGCGTGCGCACCGCCACCGCTTCCTCGAGTTGGTACACCGAGGGCACGTCGATGGTCGCCGGCGCGGGGGTGCTGGTGCCGTTGTCGTCGGGGCTCAGCACGTTCACGAGCACGACGATCATGATCAGCAGAACCACCAGCAGGACGGCGAAGCCGACGAAGAACAGGCCGGAGCGCCGCTGCCGCTCGAGGCGACCGTAGACGTCGCGGTTGCCGCCCCGGTAGCTGCCGGGGCGCTCCCCGTAGCCGGGCGGGCGACGGGCTGCGGGTATCCGGCCGGTCCACCACTGGGTGATCCCCCGCGGCGCCGCGCGGCGCACCTGGGGGCGGGGAGGTCGCTGGCGTGGCGCGGCAGGCGGCCGCGGGTCCTGGCGGCGCGGTGGGCCCGAGACCACCGGCCGGCGCGGCGTCGGCGGGGGACTCGGAAGCGCCGGGGGCCGTTCCGGTGAGGGGGGAGCGGCAGGGGCGGCGGGGGGCTCCGGGGAGACTTCGTCCAGCCGCTCGCGGACGATCTGCAGGTGGCGGCGTAGATCCTCGGCCCGCTCGTAGCGATCGTCGGGCTCCTTGGCCAGCAGGCGCATCGTGATGGCGTCCAGTGCCTGCGGCACACCCTCGGCTATCTCCCCGAGAGGCACCGGCGGGTCCTGCACGTGCTGGTAGGCGACGGCGACGGGCCCCTCGCCCCGGAACGGCGGGTAGCCCGACAGCATCTCGTACAGCATCACGCCGAGCGAGTAGAGGTCGCTGCGGGCGTCGGTCGGCTCGCCCTGCGCCTGCTCGGGCGACAGGTAGGCGGCCGTGCCGACCACCGAGCCCGTCTCGGTGAGCCCCGCCGACGGTCCTGCACCGACCATCGTGGCGATGCCGAAGTCGGTCACCTTCACGTGACCGTCGCTGCTCAGCAGCACGTTCTGGGGTTTGACGTCGCGATGCACGATGCCCGCACGGTGCGCGAACGCCAGCGCCGCGGCCACCTCGAAGGCAATGGCGGCGGCCGCCTCCGCACCGAGGGGGCCGCGTGCCGCGATGATCTCGGCGAGGCTGTGACCGCTCACGTATTCCATGACGATGAAGTAGCGCTCGCCCTGACGTCCCCAGTCGAAGACGCCGACGATGTTGGGATGGCTCAGCCCGGCCGCGGCGCGGGACTCCCGCCGCAAGCGCTCGGCGAAGGTCGGATCGGAGGCGAACTGGGGGTGCAGCATCTTGATCGCCACCTGCCGGTCCAACTGGCGATCCCTGGCGAGATAGACGGTGGCCATCCCCCCTTGGGCCAAGCGGCGCCGGAGTTCGTAGCGCCCGCCGAGCACGGGTGGGTTCTGTGCTGCCATGACTCCGGAAAGTTTACGAGCGCGGTGCCGCGGACTCGGCGTCGTTCCCGGTCACAGCAACCGGCGTCGCTCGAGCGCGGCGACGTCGGCCACGATCACGGTGATGTTGTCGTGCCCCCCGCGATCGTTGGCCGCCTCGACCAGTTCGGTGGCGGTTTCCCCCGGGGGTCCTCCGGCTGCCAGCAGTCCGGCGATGTCGTCGGCGGGCAGTTCCCGGGTGAGCCCGTCGCTGGCCAGCAGGTAGCGATCGCCGTCGTCGGCGTCGAGGCTCCAGGTGTCGACTTCGCACGGCTCGGGGAACACCCCGATCACGCGGGACAGGGACTCGGCTCCCTGCATACGTCGCGCCGCCGCCGAACTCATGCCCATCCGCACGTACTCGTTCGCCCAGTTGTGGTCCCAGGTGACCTGTTCCAGCCGGCTGTCACTGAACCGGTAGATCCGGGAGTCGCCGACGTTGGCCAGGACCACTTGCCCGGCGGGGTCCAGCGCCAGCGCGCACAGCGTCGTGGACATCTCCGCCAACCCCGGGTCCTCGGCGGCGCGGCGCTGGACGGCCCGGTGTGCTTCGACAAAGGCGCTGCGGAGGCTCTCGGGATCGGCGGCAGCGCCGGAGGAGTGCAGCGACTCGACCGCCACGGCCGATGCCAGATCCCCGCCCGGGTGCCCGCCCAGGCCGTCGGCCACCGCCAAGAGGTCCTCGGTCAGTAGGAAGGCGTCCTCGTTGCGCCGGCGGCGCCTTCCGACGTGGGTGCGGGCGTCGGCGTCGAGGCGGAAGTTCCGCCGGCTCATGCCGCGCCGTCTCGGGCCCGCCGCGAATAGGCCCGCCGCGGGTCGGCGGCAGTGCACGCGGGCATCGGTCGATTCTAGGAGGCGACCGTGCCGCCCCATCCGGACGCTGCCGCCGGCCCCACGGTCGTGCCGGCCCCGGCGGTCGTGGGGCCGCAGGTGTCCCCGAGTACCCTTGCCACCCCGGCGCGAGTGGCGGAATTTGGCAGACGCGCAGGATTCAGGTTCCTGTGTCCGTTACGGACGTGAGGGTTCAAGTCCCTCCTCGCGCACCCGCTCCCACGTACGGCCGGATTCACCGGAGCCGGCGGCGGGCTCAGTTGTCGGCCCGACGCTCTCCGGGTGGCGGCACGATGGGCAGATGGCCCGGCCGCGGCGGCTCGGCGTTCAGCAGGTGTGTGGCCGCCCGCTCGAAGTAGTCCAGCAACTCCGCCGCCAGTTCGGCCGGCGCGCCGGAGGAGCGGACCGCCGCCGCCATGTGGTGCATCCAGGCGTCGCGCTCCTGACGGCCGATGCTGAACGGCAAGTGGCGGGCCCGCAGCATGGGATGCCCGCGACGCCGGCTGTAGTCGTCGGGTCCTCCCCAGTACTGGATGAGGAAATCCCGCAGGTTGGTCGCGGCGTCGGTCATGTCCTCGGGATACAGCGGGCGTAGTACCGGGTCGCCCGCCACCCCCTCGTAGAACCGCGCCACCAGCGCGTCGAAGAAGTCCGTTCCGCCCAACTGCTGGTACACCGATGCGGGGACCGCATCGCTTGCCGAGGAGGCCATCGGTCAATTCTGGCCGTTCCGCAGCCGTTCGCGACCTCTTCAGGCTCCGGCAGGCCCGCGGGTGACTCATTAGAGTGCGCCGCATGACACGTTCCCTCTCGGACATCCTCGAACCCTCCCGTACCGCCGTCGTTCTGCAGGAATGCCAGAACGGCATCGTTGGGACAGAATCCGGGCTGCCGGCCCTGGCCGAGGCCGCCCGCTCATCGGGTTGCATCGACGCGGTCGTACGGCTGGTGCATTCCGCCCGAGCCGCGGGTGCGCGCGTCATCCACAGTGTCTTCCATCAGCGTGCCGACGGCTGGGGCGGCAACACCGCTCTCGAACTCTTCAGGGTTGTCGACGAAGCACCGGTCAAGATGCGACCCGGCAGCGCCGCTGTCGCGGTGCTCGACGAGATCGGCGTGGAGCCGGCCGACTTCACGATCGTCCGTCACCACGGCGTGTCGCCGTTCCCGCTCAGCGAACTGGACTCCGTGCTGCGCAACGAGGGTGTGACGACCATCATTCCGGCCGGCGTGGCGGTGAACTGGGCCATCACCGGTCTGACGTTCGACGGCATCAACCGCGGTTACGACGTGGTCATTCCCCGTGACGCCGTAACCGGTATCCCGACGGAGTACGCGGAGATGGCCATCGATCACTCGCTGGCGTTCGTGGCCACCATCTCGACGACCGACGACATCGTCGCCGCCTGGTCGGGAGGCTGATCGTCCGCCCGTTGGCCGCTCCGGCGGGCCGGCCGCTGAACGGCTCGACACCCGGAAGAGAAGGTCGACGATTCAGAGGCGGTCCTGCAGGAACGGGAAGCGCTCGCGGGTCTCGGTGACCCGCGCCGGGTCCACCTCGGCGATGAGGGTGGCCTCCACCTCGGCGCCGGCGGCGAGGAGTTCGCCCATGGGATCCACGATGCGGCTGTCGCCGGCGTAGTCCAGCCCGCCGCCGGAGCCGACCCGGTTCACTCCCACCACGTACGCCTGGTTCTCCACGGCTCGGGCCACCAGCAGCGCCTGCCAGTGGGCGCGTCGCGGGCGGGGCCAGTTGGCCGGGACGATGTAGAGGTCGGTGTCGTGCGCCAGCGACCAGAACTCGGTTGCGAAACGCAGGTCGTAGCAGACGAACAGGCTGACCCGCAGGTCCTCCACCTGCACGGTCACCGTCTTGTCGCCGGGGTCGTAGACGAGGTGCTCGTTGCCGTAGCGGAAGGGGTGGATCTTGGCGTAGCTGTGCAGCTCGCCACGGGGTCCGGCGAGGATCAAGCGGTTGCAGGGACGGGCGTCGCCGGGCGCCAGGATCGGGATCGATCCGCACACCCAGAGATCGTGGTGGGCCGCGGTCTGGCGCAGGAAGCGGGTGCTGGCCCCCCCGGGCGCCTCGGTGATCCGGTCCGCCTCCAGGGAGAACCCGTAGCTGAACATCTCGGTGAGCACGACCAGGCGCGCCCCGGCGGCGCCGGCGCCGGCGATCATGGGCTCCAGGTGGGCGAAGTTGGCCTCGCGGTCCTCCCAGACGATGTCGTGTTGCAGCGCGGCGACCTTCACCGGCGATCCCCCCTATCCGTTCGACCGGAGCGTGGCCAGCCTCTCGGCGGCCTCGGCGATCACCTCGGGCCGCTTGCAGCAGGCGAACCGGACCAGCGGTCGCCCCACGTCCTTGCTGTCGTAGAACACCACACTGGGCACCGCCACGACCCCGCAGCGCTCCGGCAGGGACCAGCAGAAGGCCACGCCGTCCAGCTCGCCCATGGGCGCCAGGTGGGTCGTCACGAAGTAGGTGCCGGCCGAGTTCCACACGTCGAATCCGGCGTCGGCCAGACCCGCGCTGAGGCGGTCGCGGCGTTCCCGCAGGCCGTCGGCCAGCGATCGGAAGTAGTCGTCGCCGAGGTTGAGGCCCTCGGCGATGGCGTACTGGAAGGGCCCGCCGCTGACGTAGGTCAGGAACTGCTTCGAGGTCCGCACCGCGGTGACCAGCTCCGGCGTGGCGCACACCCAGCCGATCTTCCAGCCGGTGGTGGAGAACGTCTTGCCGCCCGAGCTGATCGTGACGGTGCGGTCGCGCATGCCCGGCAGTGTGGCCAGGGGGATGTGCTCACCCTCGTAGACGATGTGCTCGTAGACCTCGTCGGTCACCACCAGCAGGTCGTGGCGGATCGCCAGCTCGGCAACGTGCTCCAGCTCGGTGCGGCTGTAGACCTTGCCGGTGGGGTTGTGCGGTGAGTTGAGCAGGATGAGCCGGGTACGCGGCCCGATGGCGGCCTCGAGTTCCTCGGGCACGTAGGAGGAGTCGGGGCCGCGCAAGAGCACCGGCCGGCGGACGGCCCCGGCCATGGCGATCCCGGCCGCGTAGCTGTCGTAGTACGGCTCGAAACACACCACCTCGTCGCCCACCTCGCACAGCGAGAGCAGGGCCGAGGCGATGGCCTCGGTGGCCCCGGCGGTGATCAGCACCTCGCTGTCGGGGTCGTAGGAGAGGTCGTAGAAGCGCTTCTGGTGAGCCGAGACCGCATGGCGCAACTCGGGAATGCCGATGCCGGGCGGGTACTGGTTGCGGCCTCCGCCGATGGCGTCGACGGCGGCCTGCAGCACCTCCGGCGGCCCGTCGGTGTCGGGGAAGCCCTGGCCGAGATTGATGGCGCCCGTGCGCACCGCCAGAGCGGACATCTCCGCGAAGATCGTGGCGCCGAAGCCCTGGAGTCGGGTCGTGAGGTACGGGGCCCGTTCGACCATGCCCGAGCCTATGGCCGGCGGTCCGTCAGCGCCTGCGGGTCACTCGCCGATCTGCGATTGGAGGTACCGCTCCACGCCGATGTCACCGATGATCTGCTGCTGGGACTCGATCCAGTCGAGGTGCTCCTCCTCGCCCACGACGAGGTGCTCCAGCAGCTCCCGGGTGCCCGGGTCTCCCTCGTCGAGCGCCAGGGCCACGCCCCGGCGGTACATGGCGATGGCGTGCTCCTCGAGCGAGCGGTCCGACGCCAACTGCTCGGGCACGGTCTCGCCGATCCGGACGCTGTTCAGGCGCTGCACGTTGGGCATTCCGTCGAGCAGCAGGATGCGATCCATGAGCTTCTCGGCGTCGTTCATCTCCTCGATGGACTCTTCCCGGTACTTGGCCGCCAGCCGGTTATACCCCCAGTTCTCGCAGATCTTGGCGTGCGCGAAGTACTGGTTGATGGCCGTCAGCTCCGACGTGAGCGCCTCATTGAGGAACTCGATGACTTTCGGTGACCCCTGCATGGGGTCAGCCTACCGGCCGGCGCCGACCGAGAGAGAGGCCGTCGGGCGCTGCCGGGCCTCGTCGAGCACCTGCTGGATCGACTCGCGGCAGCCGCCGCAGCGTGCGCCCGCCCCGCAGCGCTCGATGACGTCCTCGACCGTCAGGGACTCCCCGGCTGCGACGGCCTCGATGAGCCGGTCGTTGACGGCGAGGCAGTGGCAAACGATCATCGGCGAGGTCTCGACGGTTGCGGGCGGGTTAGGTGTCCTTAACCTAACCCGCCCGGATCTCGCATACAACCGACCCCGGCTCTCGCGGGGTCCTGGGGCGTGCGACGCGGCGCTCCGGCGGCCGGCCGGCGCTAACCCGCGCGGCCGGCGCGTCGTCGCGCGCGGGCCGCCAGGGCATCGTGCGCCTCGTCGAGAAGTCGCTGCATCTCCGCTCGGACGTGATCGGACAGGACCCGGCGCTGCTCCCGTCCCGTGTCCGCCTGCGCGGTGGCCTGCGCCGGCTCGATGGGTTCGCCGACGGTGACGACCACCCGCCGCGGCCGCGCCAGCTTGGCGCCGGGCGGCATGGCCTCCTCGGTGCCGGCCACGCCGATGGGAATCACCCGAGCCCCCGTCGCGGTCGCCAGGTAGGCACAGCCGTTGTGCACGCCGTCGACGGCGGGCCCGTTGCCGCGCGTCCCCTCGGGGAAGACCAGCAGCATCTCGCCGCGCTCCAGCAGCGTCTGCGCCGTCTCCAGCGCCACCCGGTCCAGTTGGTCGCGCTGCACGGGGAAGGCGCCGATGCAGGAAGAGAACCAGCGGCTGACCGGTCCCCGGAACATGGCCTGCTTGGCGAGAGAGCGCAACCGCCGCGGGCAGTGCCCGGCGATGAGGGGCACATCCAGGTTGGAGCGATGAACCGGTGCCAGGATGGCCGGTCCGGGGGTGCGCAGGTGCTCCTTCCCACGCACGCGCACACGGAAATAGAACAGGCCTGCCAGCAGCCCGATGTTCCGGCAGAGCCAGTAGACCCGCATCGAGGACCAGCGGTCGGCGGTGGTGAGGACTCGCCGGTGCAGTCGTCTCGAGGCGGCGATGCTCATGGGCGGATCCTCGAACGGCCCTTCGAGCGCACCCGCACGACGTTCCCCGAACGCAGGCGATCCGCTAGATCGTCTTCGACGGGCGCCCGGGCCCCTCCGCCTCGAGGCCGCCCATGTCGACGTTGAGGCGGGCGTCGGACATCAGCGAGCGCACCACGTCACCGAGTTGCGCGGGGTCGTCGGGCTGGTCGGTGATCGGGCCGAGCCGCCACCCCTCGGCGATACCGAGCTGGTTGCCGTTCACGTGGAACACGCGGCCCGTCACGCCCGAGGCCTCCGGAGAGGCCAGCCAGGTGGCGACCACCGCAATCCAGCGCGGCGACCACGACTCTGCCAGCTTCGGCGCGTTGTCCTCCCCGACGATGGGGATGGTCAGGCGGGTGAGCGCGTTGGGGGCCAGGCAGTTCACCGTGACCCCGTAGCGGGCCAACTCCATGGCACAGATCACGCTGAAGGCGGCGATGCCCGCCTTGGCGGCCCCGTAGTTGGTCTGGCCGACGTTGCCGTAGATACCCGACGGTGAGGAGGTGTTGATCACCCGGGCGTCGAGCTCGCCGCCGGCCTTGGCCTGCTGGCGCCACCAGGCGGCAGCGTGGTGGGTCGGCGCGAAGGTGCCCTTCAGGTGGACGGCCATCACCGCGTCCCAGTCGCCCTCGGCCATCGAGAAGACCATGCGATCCCGCAGGATCCCGGCGTTGTTGATGAGGATGTCCAGCCGCCCGAACGTGTCGATGGCCTGATGGATCATGTCCTTGGCCTGACCGAAGTCGCTGACGTCGTCGCCGTTGACCACTGCCTCGCCGCCCGCGGCGGTGATCTCGGTGACCACTTGCTGGGCGGGGGTGATGTCCATGCCTCCGCCGGCGGCGTCGCCGCCGAGGTCGTTGACGACCACCTTGGCGCCTTCGGCGGCCAGCATGAGGGCGTGCTCGCGGCCGATGCCCCGTCCCGCCCCGGTGACCACGGCCACCCGTCCTTCGCAGAGCCCGGCCATGTGTCTCCCCTATCATCCGTCGTCGCTCGCGGGCATTTCGATGCCTGCGATCATGTTACGGCGTCCCGATGGCACGAAACGGAGCGTGAGATGACGGCAGGTGAGAGCGCCGTGGGGCGCAACCGGCAATGGCTGCTGGCCCGGCGACCGTCGGGAATGGTCTCGGAGGCGGACTTCGAACTGGTGGAGCGGCCGGTTCCGGAGATCGGACCGGGAGAGGTGCTGGGTCGGATCCGCTGGCTGTCCTTCGAGCCCGCCATGCGCGGCTGGATGGACGATCGGGAGAGCTACGTGGCGCCCGTGGAACTCGGAGCGCCGATGAGGGCTCCCGGTCTGGCGGAAGTGGTCGTGTCCAACGACCCGGCCTATGCCCCCGGCGACGCGGTCTTCGGGATGATGAGCTGGTCGGAGTACGTGTCCGGTCGCTGGTCCGCCCAGACCGCCGGTCGCGGCTACCGCCAGGTGCCGACCGATGTGCCCAGGGAGATGTTGCTGGGCCCGCTCGGCAGCACGGGTCTCACGGCCTACGTCGGGATGCTGGACGTGGGGCGCCCCGAACCGGGCGAGACCGTGGTCGTGTCGGGCGCGGCGGGAGCCACCGGCTCGGTGGCAGCGCAGATTGCCCGCATCAGGGGTTGCCGTGTGGTGGGGATCGCCGGCGGTGCCGAGAAGTGCCACTGGCTATTGAGTGAGGCGCGATTGGATGCCGCCATCGACTACAAGAGCACCGACGTCGCTCGCCGCCTGCGCCAGACCTGCCCCGACGGGGTGGACGTCTACTTCGAGAACGTGGGCGGCAGCACGCTGGAGGCGGTGCTGGACAACCTGGCCCTCGGTGCCCGGATCGCACTGTGCGGACTGATCGCCGGCTACAACGACACCGAGCTGCAGCCGGGGCCCCGCAACCTGTTCCAACTGATCGTCCGGCGCGCCTCGATCCAGGGGTTGCTTCTGTGGGACTTCCTGGACCGGATCCCGGAGGCTTTCGCCGACTTGCGCCGCTGGGTCGAAGCCGGCCAGATCGCCTACCGTGTCGACGTGCAGGAGGGTTTCGAGAACATTCCCCGCACGTTCCTGCGCCTGTTCACCGGGGCCAACGAGGGCAAGCAGCTGCTGCGACTGTGAGGAGGCCCGAGCCGATTTGCCGGCCGCAATCGTCTGCGGGGAAAATGGGGGATTGTTTCGCGCACCTCCGGTCCGGAGATGCGCGGTGCGCTATGATCTCCCCGCGTTGGAGTGTCGCACCGGGAGAGTCGCACGATGAAGCTCAGGAGATTGCTCGTACTTGCCGGGGTCATGGCGCTGATCGGGATGCTGTGGGCGTCGCCCGCGGCCGCCGACGACCATCCTCCCTCCATCACGTTGGACCCGCCGGCGGTGCCGGCCGAGGAGGGTTCGGTCACGGTCACCGTGACCGGCGCCAACTGGACCGAACCGTCACCGTTCTTCATCGTCGCCTGCCCCGGAGCCGCGGGCGATCCGACGGCCCCGCTGACCCTGGCGAGCGCGCCCGAGGCGATCGCCATGTGCCCGGACCTGATGGCTTCGGCAATCGCCGTGGAGTGGGACGACGGCGGCTTCACGACCGAGTGGACGACCACGATCACCGGCGCCGACATCGACAACGGCGCCCTCGTGATCCTGGCCGGATGGCTCAGCGTGGACACCCTCTCGGATCCGGAGGAATACGCGACGGTCGCCGTCCTCGCCATCGGTGTGGCGGAGGAGCCGATGGACGATCCGGGCGAGGAGGAGCCGATGGACGATCCGGCCGCGGAGGAGCCGATGGACGATCCGGCCGCGGAGGAGCCGATGGACGATCCGGGCGAGGAGGAACTGCCCGAGACGGGTCACGAGAGTGGTCCGCTCGCCATCGTCGGTGCGAGCATCCTGGCGGCCGGTCTACTGGTGATCGGCGCCGGGCGGCGCGTGCGCACCGCAACCCGGTAATCGACCGCCCGCGCCGCGGGCCTCACGAATCGAATAGCGCGAGGGCCGGACTGCAGTCCGGCCCTCGTCAGTTGCGGGGGATGTCGCTCCAGGGAACGTCCCGGTCCGCCTGAGGTTCCTTCGGAAGCCCGAGCACACGCTCACCGAGGATGTTGCGCATGATCTCCGATGTGCCGCCTTCGATGGAGTTGGCGCGTGCGCGCAGGAACATCCGGCTGGTCTCGAAGGAGCCCGAAACGCCTGCCTGCCCGGGACGCACCATCGGATAGCCGTGGACATGCACCATGCCGCGGCTGCCTTTCACGTCGACGGCGCATTCCAGGAGTTCCTTGTTCAACTCCGCCGACAGGAGCTTCCCGACCGATCCCTCGGGGCCGGGGACGCCCGCCGATGCAGACTCGCGGGCGCGCAGGTTCGTGAGGCGGAGCAGTTCGGCGCGGATCCACAGCCGGGCGACCCGGTCCCGCGCCACGTGGTGGTCGGCGGTGCCGGGTTCCGGCGCGTGGTCGATCCACTCCTTCATGAGGGTCCCGATGTTCCCGGAGCCTCGGGCCGGCACGCCTCCCCCGAGCGCGACCCGCTCATTCATGAGCGTCGTGATGGCGCCACCCCACCCCTGACCCCTCGCACTGATGCGCATCGAGTCGGGAACCCGCACATCGGTCATGAACACCTCGTTGAACTCGGCCTCGCCGGTGATCTGATACAGCGGCCGCACCTCGACTCCCGGTGCTTGCATGTCCAGCATGAAGTAGGTCATGCCCTTGTGCTTGGGCTGGTCGGGATCGGTCCGGGCCAGCAGCATCCCCCAGCGCGCCACGTGGGCCAGCGTCGTCCACACCTTCTGGCCGTTGACGATCCACTCCTCCCCGTCGAGGACGGCGCGGGCCGCCAGACCGGCCACGTCCGAGCCGGCGCCCGGCTCGCTGAACAGCTGGCACCAGATCTCCTCACCGGTGAAGCAGGGTCTCAGCAGCCGGTCCTTCATCTCGTCGGTGCCGTGGGCCAGCACCGTGGGCATGCCCATCCCGATGCCGATCGGGTTGACGGCCAGGTTGTGGTACTGGCGACCGCCGTTCGCCAACTCCTCGTCGACGACGGCCTGAGCATCCGGCTTCAGCCCGAGCCCGCCGCGGCCGGCCGGAAAGTGCACGCAGGCCAGACCCCGGTCGAACTGCTCTCCCCGGAACGTGGCCGTGCTCGTCTCGCCGGACATGTCGGCGAGGAGATCGCGTGCCATGCCTCGGAGGTGGTCGGTGCTGATGTTGCTCATCGGTGGCGCGGTCCCCTCTGATCGTTGCTCGTCCGGGGAAGCCTCGAGTTCACGCGCCTATCCGCCGGGGGTAGTAGTCGGGCCGTCCCCGCTGCCAGAATGCTAATCATGACGCTCCGGCGCAGCCTTGCCACCACCACGCTGGCCCTGTCGATCCTGCTCGCTGCCGGCTGTGGCGCCGCAGAGCCGGAGCCGGGCATGACCGAACCAGCGCCGCCGCCGACGACCGAGGCGCCGGCTGATCCGCCTGTGACCGATCCGCCGCCGCCAGCTGAGCCGCCGCCGCCAACTGAGCCGCCGCCGACCACGAGTACGGCCGAGCCTGCCGCGCCTGCCACGACCGAGGCGCCGGCTGATCCGCCTGCGCCCGGACCGGCGGCGGCGCCGGCGGCCGAGCAGGATCCACCACGTGGCCATGAACCGCCCGAACCCGGCCCGGCGCCATCCACGACCACGAGCACGACGGGGGCGCCCCCGCCGCCGACGACCACGAGCACCACCGAGGCGCCGCCGCCGACGACCACGAGCACGACGGGGGTGCCCCCGCCGCCGACGACCACGAGCACCACCGAGGCACCCCCGCCGACCACCACCACCCAGCCTGCGGCGGATGTGACGATACGCATCACGCTGGTGGATGGCCGGATCGAGGCCGAGCGCCGTTACGAGGCCTCCCTCGGCGACACGGTGGAGGTGCGTGTCACCTCCGACGTGGCGGAGGAGGTCCACCTCCATGGGTACGACCTGTACCTGCAACTCGAACCGGGCGCTGAGGTCACGCTGACCTTCGAGGCCAGGCTCCCCGGTGTCTGGGAGGCCGAACTCCACCCCTCGCACCGGGAGCTCTTCCAGTTGCAGGTCTCCTAGGAGCCCAGGGTGAGCCATGCAGGCGTGCTGGCGCACGGCATCGGGGTGCGCGGCGACCTGCCGATCCCTGTGTGGATGTTCGCCTACGTGGCGGGTGCCGCGCTCGTCATCTCGTTCCTGCTGCTCGGCAGCTTCTGGCCCAAGCCGCGGCTGCAGGGTCGCTTCGCACCCCGGCCTCTGCCCGAGGCGGTCCAGCCGGCGGCTCGAGTGCTGGCGGTCGTGCTGCGGCTGTTCGGCTTGGCGATGTTCGCCGTGGTGCTGGTGGCCTCGCTGTTCGGCGATCTCGGGGCCTACGCCACGATCGCCCCGGTTGCGGTGTACGTGGGGTTCTGGGTGGGGTTGCTGTTCCTGTCGGCCGTCTTCGGGGACGTGTGGCGCCTCTTGAGCCCTTGGGAGACGCTGGCCCACCTCGGCGCGGCGGTGCGTCGCCGGTTCTTCGGCCACGTCCCGGCGCACAAGCTCTGGCGCCCCGACCCGGTGCACAGCGGCTGGTTGGGCGTGGCGACGGTGCTCTGCTTCGCCGCCCTCGAACTGGTTCACCCCAACCCCCCGGAGACACGCATCCTCGGCATCGCCATCGCCGCCTACTCGGTGCTGATGCTGTGCGGGGCGTCACTCTGGGGGCGCGAGTGGCTACGCCGGAGCGAGGGGTTCGGCGTGGTGTTCCGCCACGTCGGCACCATGGGGGTCTTCTGCGGGGACGGGCAGGGACGCCTGGCCACCCGTCCCCCGATCGTGGGACTGGCGAGCCTGCGCATGACCCTGCCGCACACCTTCGTGCTGCTGCTGATGCCGGGTACCACGAGCTTCGACGGCATCTCCCGCACCGAGTGGTGGGGCGGCCTGCTGGGCCCGCGCATCGGCTGGGAAACCGTGGGTTTCGGTGCCTTCGGACTGCTGCAGTTCGCGGCCGACTTCGTCGTGCTGTACATCGCGGCGATGGCCGTCGGGGCTGCGCTGACCCGTACGCCGCTGCGGCAGATGCTGACCGACTTCGCTCCCTCCATCGTGCCGATCGCCTTCGCCTACCACGTGGGGCACTACTTCTCGCTGGTGGTCTTCGAGGGCCAGAACTTCCTGGCCCTGCTGTCACGGCCCTTCGGCGGGACCGCCGACCTGTTCGGCACGGCCCACTTCGACGTCAACTACCTGCTGATCTCCACCGGGGTGATCGCCCTCGTCCAGGCCCTCATGACCGTGGCCGGCCACTTGGCAGGCGTGGTCCTGGCGCATGACAAGGCGGTGCAGCGGTTCTCGCCGCGGCAAGCGCTGCGATCCCAGTACGGGCTGCTGGTGATGATGCTGGCCTTCACGATCGCCGGCATCTTCCTGCTGCTCAACGCCTGAGCGCCGCCCCCTCGTCGGCCGCCTCGGCCTCGGCGGTGACCGCCGTGAGCCTCTCCCACTCATCGAGCAGGCTTGAATCCACCCCGCGCACCAGCGCCCCGAGCCAGTCGGTCAACTCGTCCAACTCCGGCGTGCGGCGCTCGGCCGGGACGTTCTGCAAAAGCGCCCGGTAGGCGTCACTGAGATAGCGCAGCAGCAGGCCTTCGGAGCGCTTCAGGCCGTAGTGGTTGACGTATTCGTCGAAGGTCATGGCCCGCTCGTGCATCTCCCTGGCGACCGACTTGGGGCGCACGTTGTCGCCCTCCACCCAGGGGTGGTGCCGGCGGAAGACGTCGAAGGCGCCGTAGAGGAACGCCCGCAGGGGTTTGGGGTGCTCGACGTCGGCAAGCCGTTCCATCCGCTCCTCGTAGGGCACGCCCTGCGCCTTCAGCTCTCCGAGGAGATCGCTCCGCAGACGCTCGACCTGGGCTGCGATGACCGGTCCGGGGTTCTCCAGGACCGATTCGATCACCGACAGCACATCCAGCGGGTACTCGGACTCGGCCGCATCCAGAACCCCCAGCGCTTCCACCGCGAACAGCGAGAGCGGCTGATGCAGGGCGAAGCTGTCCTGCAGATCCACCGTCACCCGGACGTGCCGCCCCCACTCGTCGGGAGTCTCCAGCACCTCCACCACCCCGGCGTCGACCAGCGAGCGGTAGATGGCCACCGCCCGGCGGATGTGCCGCCGCTGTCGCCGGCGGGTCTCGTGGTTCTCCACCAGCAGCCGCCGCAGATCGGCGCAGCCGTCGCCGGGCCGGTCCAGTACGTGCATCACCATCTGATGGCTCACCTCGAAGCTGGAGGTCAGCGGCTCAGGTTCGGCGGCGGTGAGCCGCTCGAAGGTCTCCTCGTTCCAGTGGGCGTAGTTGCGCTCGGGAGGGCGGCGCTTGGTGAGCTTCCGCTTGGCCTTGGGGTCGGACGCGGCCTTTTCGGTGGCGATCCGGTTCTCGATCCAGTGTGCCGGGGCCTGCACCCGCACGTAGCCCCGCTCGTCGAAGCCGGCCCGCCCCGCCCGCCCGGCGATCTGGTGGAACTCCCGGGCGTTCAGGAGGCGGGTGCGCTGCCCGTCGTACTTGCAGAGTTGCGTGAACAGCACCGTGCGGATCGGCACGTTGACCCCCACGCCCAAAGTGTCGGTGCCGCAGATGAGTTTCAACAGCCCCTGCTGGGCCAGCCGCTCGGTGAGCAGCCGGTACTTGGGAAGCAGCCCCGCGTGGTGCACGCCGACGCCGTGGCCGATCAGGCGCCGCAGGTCCTTCCCGATGGGTGAGTCGAACTTGAAGCCGCCGAGAGCCTCGGCGACGAGGTCCCGCTCGGCGCGGCTCAGCACCCCGATGCTGGTGTAGGCCTGCGCCGCCTCGATGGCCTCCCGCTGGGTGAAGTGCACCACGTAGATCGGCGCCCGGTTGCGTTCCAGGAGATCCTCGATGGAGGCGTGCAGGGGGAGCGTTCCGTACTCGAAGCCCAGAGGCACGGGGCGTTCGCCGGACCGCACGGTCACCGTCTCCCTGCCGGTGCGCCCCGTGAGTTCGTCGGCGAAGCGCTGAGTGGGCCCCAGCGTGGCCGAAAGCAGCAGGAACTGGCATTGGGGCAGCGTCAGCAGCGGCACCTGCCACGCCCAGCCGCGCTGCGGGTCGGCGTAGAAGTGGAACTCATCGGCGATCAGCACGTCCACGTCGGCCTCGGCGCCGTCGCGCAGGCCCCAGTTGGCGAGGATCTCCGCGGTCGCGCAGACGATCGGAGCGCCAGGGTTGACCGCGGCGTCGCCGGTGATCATGCCGACCCGCTCGGCCCCGAAGGAGTCGCACAACGCGAAGAACTTCTCGCTGACCAGCGCCTTCAGCGGCGCGGTGTACACGCTGCGGCGACCGGCGGCGAGGGCGGCGAAGTGGGCGCCCGCTGCCACCAGGGACTTCCCCGAGCCGGTCGGGGTGTTCATGATGACGTTGCGGCCGTCCAGGATCTCCAGCAGCGCCTCCTCTTGGGCGGGATAGAGCGAGATCCCCTCCGATTCTACGTACTCCACGAAGCCGTCGAGCGGCGAAGCGGCATCGAGGCGGGCCGCCAGCGGCGCGACGTTCCGAGCACCTCCGTCCGCCTCTCGGGTCGTCATTGTGGCTCTCGCATCGTCATTCGGGCTCTCGGGCCGTCATTCTGCCGGAATCCAGGGATCGGCGGCGTTCGCCGGGGCCAGGGTGCCGCGGCGCGTCGTTTCTCGGCCCCACAGGTCCGCTGGGGATGAGGAGCGGGTTTCTGAGTAGGATGTTTGCACCGAGCCGGTGACGGGGGAGTGCTCGGCTTCTCGGGTTCCAACAGGAGGACGTGCTTCAGAAGGGGGCAGCAAGATGGTACAGGCCACCAACGGGCAGACACCGGTGTTCCGGACGTTCCAGCGTCGGAACATGCAGGACATCCCCGGCTTCGACACGCTCAGCGAGCACCAGCAGTTGGTCACCGACGTGGTGTCGCGGGTGCTCCCCTTCAAGACCAACAACTACGTCTGTGAGCAGCTGATCGACTGGGACAACATCCCCGACGATCCCATCTTCCAACTCACCTTCCCCCAGGAGGGGATGATCGATCCCGAGCATTTCGCCACCATCGCCGACATGGTGCGCGCCGAGGCGCCCGCGAAGGAGATCGACGAGGCGGCCCGCAACATCCAGCGCAGCCTGAACCCGCACCCCAGCGGCCAGGTGCAGATGAACGTCCCCGCCGTCGACGGCGAGCCGATGCCGGGCATGCAGCACAAGTACGACGAGACGGTGCTGTTCTTCCCCGCCCAGGGCCAGACCTGCCACGCCTACTGCACCTACTGCTTCCGCTGGCCGCAGTTCGTGAAACTCGACGACCTGAAGTTCGCCACCAAGGAGGGCGGCAACCTGGTGCGCTACCTGCGGGCACACCCCGAGGCGACCGACGTGCTGTTCACCGGCGGCGACCCCATGATCATGCGCACCGACGTGCTGCGCCGCTACATCGAGCCGCTGCTGGAGCCCGAGTTCGAGCGCATCACCATCCGCATCGGCACCAAGGCGGGTGCCTACTGGCCGCACCGCTTCATCGACGACAAGGACGCCGACGACACGCTGCGGCTGTTCGACGACATCGTCGCCGCCGGGAATCACCTGGCCATCATGGGCCACTACTCCCATCCGGTGGAGTTGGCCACGGAGGCCTCCGAGAAGGCGGTGCGCAACATCCTGAACACCGGGGCGGTCATCCGCTGCCAGGCGCCGCTGATCCGTCACGTCAACGACGACTCGAGGATCTGGGCTGACATGATCCGCCGCCAGGTGAAGCTGGGCTGCATCCCCTACTACATGTTCGTGGAGCGTGACACGGGCGCCAAGCGGTACTTCGAACTGCCCCTGGAGCGGGCCCTGGAGGTCTACAACGGGGCGTTCCGCGACGTGTCGGGCCTCGGGCGCACCATGCGCGGGCCCTCCATGTCGGCCACGCCGGGCAAGGTGCAGGTGCTGGACATCATGCAGGTCAACGGCGAGAAGGTCTTCGCCCTGCGGATGCTGCAGGGTCGCAACGCCGAGTGGACCAACCGCATCTTCTTCGCCGCCTACGACCCCGCCGCCGTCTGGTGGGACGACCTGAAGCCGGCCCCGTTCGACGACGGCTTCTTCTTCGACGCCGAGTTGAACGAGATGCAACTGTCCGCCATCACCGGCGCCACCCGCCAGCCGATAAGCGTCGACATCGTCCGCAAGGAGCCTGCGGGCGCCTGACGGCCGTCGCAGATTTGTAGCCGACCGGCTGGCGCGGCCCCGCGTTCGCGGGTTTGCCGCAGTCCGGGCCGGGCCGCCGGTGGCGCTCCGGCGGCCTAGAATGGCCGCCTGCGCTGGCCCCCGGCACCCCCGCCCTCGGTTCGCGGCCGTGGCTACCTCCCGCTGATTCTGCCGGTTCCCTCGCGGCTGCTCCGCGTCATTCCGGCGAAGGCCGGAATCCACTGCCGGAGGCCGTTGACCTGCATCTTCCTGTGACTTTCCACGGCACGCTGCGCTTCGATGCGTTCATGGAGTCGGCTCTGTATGGGGAGCCTGGCGGGTTCTATAAGTCGGGGGGTGGCGCGGGCAGGCGGACCGGGGACTTCCTGACCAGTGTGGAGGTCGGGCCGCTGTTCGGACGCCTCGTGGCGCGTCTCGCGGACCGTTGCTGGGAGCGGCTCGGTCGGCCGGGTGACTTCACGCTCGTGGATGCAGGCGCCGGATCCGGCACTCTGGCGCGGAGCGTCTTGGCGGCCAACCCGGCGTGTGCCGGGGCGCTTCGCTACATGCTCGTCGAGCGGTCGGGCGCACTGCGCCGGGTGCACGAGGAGCTGATCGACCGCCCGCCGGTGCCGGGTGCGCGTCTGGAGTCGCGGGCCGACCTGCCCGACGGGGTGCTCGACGGCCTCGTCATCGCCAACGAGTTGCTGGACAACCTTCCGTGCCGGCTCTTGGAGCGCACCGTTGACGGTTGGGCCGAGGTGTTCGTTCGAGCGGACAGCTCCGACGCGTTCGTCGCGGAACTGCGGCCGTTGCCGACCGAGGAGCAGATGGTCGCCGACGCGCTGGTTCCCGAGGCTCCCGTGGGCGGCCGCATCCCGCTGGCATCGGCGGCCGTCGAGTGGGTGGGCCGGGCGCTGGACACGTTGCGTGCCGGCAGTCTCGTCGCGATCGACTACACCGACAGCACCGCCTCTCTGGCTGCTCGGCCGCCCTGGGAGTGGGTGCGCACCTACCGCGCCGGGGTCCGGGGACATGAGCCGCTCCGGGACGTCGGGAGTTCCGACATCACCGTGGAGGTGCCGCTGGATCAGATCCTGACGGCCCATCCGGGAGCGCACGTGTGCGATCAGGCGACGTTCCTTCGCTCCCTCGGCATCGACGACCTGGTGGACGAGGGCCGCGCTGTCTGGCGGGAGCGGGCGTCGGTCGGTGATCTCGCCGCCCTCGAGGCGCGCAGCCGCGTGCACGAGGCGGAGGCTCTGTGCGACCGGGACGGTTTGGGGGCCTTTACGGTCGCGGTCTGGCGCCGCGAATGAGGCGGCCGGGGCGTTCGCCGGTGAACTCGCCGTCGGCGGCCACCTCCACGCCCGACACGAAGGTGTGCCGGTAGCCCACTGAGCGCTGCTCCAGCCGCTTCCCGCCGGCGGGCAGGTCGTACACCACCCGCGGGCGCGTCAGGCCGAGGGCGCCGAAGTCCACGATGTTGATGTCGGCCTTGTAGCCGGGTGCCAGCAGCCCCCGGTCGGCCAGGCCGTAGGCGAGAGCGGTGCGGCGGGTCTGCTTGTTGACCAGGAACTCCAGCGGGAAGCGCCTGCCCCGGGTGCGGTCGCGGGCCCAGTGTGTGAGCAGGAAGGTGGGGTAGGCGGCGTCGCAGATCGTGCCGACGTGGGCGCCCGCGTCGCCGATGCCGCAGATCGTGTGGGGATCGGCCAGCATCTCGGCCACCTCGTCGAGGCTGCCGCCGGAGTAGTTCTCGAACGTGTAGAGCAGGAGGTCGTCGCCGTCGCCCGCGGCGAGGAGGTCGAGGACGAGTTCCCAGCGGCTGACGCCGGCCGCCTCGGCTCGTGCGGCGACGGACCGGTGCGGGTGCGGCTCGTAGTCCAGGTCGTCGCCGAACTCGTAGGTGCGGCCGAGCGCGTAGTCGATCCAGCGGGTGTGACCGTCGTCGAGCCGGTCGTCGATGAGCGTTCGCCGCAGGGCGCCGTCGTTGCGCATCAGGGCCGCGCGGTCGGCGGTCGGGAGGTGTGCCAACCGCCGGTAGGCGGGGTGGTTGCCGAAGGGGTTGACGGTGGCGTCGAGGCCCAGCAGCACGCCGATCGGCCGGCAGCCCACCTGGCCGTTGGCCTCGGTGCCTTCGGCATTGGCGGCAACGATGTTGGCCAGCGTCTCGCGCCAGCGCTCCGGCCAGGCGTCCATCTGGACCAGCAGCGCCGACAGCGGCCGTCCGGCCAGTTCGGCGGCGGTTCGCATGAGTTGGAACTCGCCGGGACCGAAGTCCGAGTTCACCTGCAGCACGCCTGCACCGGCGGCGCGCATCCCCCGCGCCAGCGCGGCCAACTCGGGATCCCTGGCGGACAGCGACGGCGTGAGCCGGCCGTCGGCGGCGCGGTGCTTGGGGGTGCGGGACGTGGTCACGCCGAGCGCTCCGGCCCCTAGCGCCTCCGCTGTCAGGGCCTCGATCCGCTCCAACTCGGCGTCGTCGGGCACCTCGGCGTGATCGGCGCCCCGCTCGCCCATGACGTAGAACCGCAGGGCACCGTGCGCCAACTGCCCGGCGACGTCCATCACCCGCGGCATGGCCTCCAGCGCGTCCAGATACTCCGGGTAGGACTCCCAGCAGAAGTCGATGCCCTCGGCCAGCACCGTTCCCGGGATGTCCTCGACGCCCTCCATGAGGTTGATGAGGTAGTCCTCGCTGCCGGCGGTCACCGGCGCGAAACCCACGCCGCAATTGCCGAAGACCGCGGTGGTGACGCCGTGCCAGGACGACGGCGTCATCTCGGGATCCCAGGTGGCTTGGCCGTCGTAATGAGTGTGGATGTCCACCCAGCCGGGCAGTACCAGGTGGCCCTCGGCATCCACCACCCGTCGGGCGGTGGTCACGCCGTTGCCGTCGGCGGCGCTGACCGATGCGATGACGCCCCCGGCGATCGCCACGTCGCCGGCGAATGCCTCGCTGCCGCTGCCATCCACGATGGTGCCGTTGCGAATCAGCAGGTCATGCACCTGCCCAGACTACTTGTGCCCGCCGGCCGGAGGGCCGGGACTCGATGCGGGGGGTCCGGGTAGGATCGACGACCGCCCTACCGCCGCCTGGGGACGCGGCCGGGAAGCCGATCGTCCCGCTGCGGCGCGAAGCGAGGTGTAAGCATGGCCGAAGCGACTATCGCCGACTTCTACGTCGAGGAGAGGACGTTCCCACCGCCCGAAGGCTTCGCCGGCGCCGCCGCGGCGCGGTCCTTCTACGACGAGGCCGCCGCCGACTACGAGGCGTTCTGGGCGCGCCAGGCGCGTGAGATGGTGACCTGGTTCGATGACTTCGACACCACGCTCGAATGGGACCTGCCTTACTCCCGCTGGTTCGTGGGCGGGACCCTGAACATGGCCTACAACTGCCTCGACCGGCACGTCATCGCCGGCCGCGGCGACAAGGTGGCCTTCCACTGGGAGGGGGAGCCCGGCGACGCCCGCACCATCAGCTATGCCGAGTTGCTCGAGGACGTGCGCCGCTTCGCCGCCGCACTGCGCTCGCTGGGTCTGCGGGCCGGGGACCGGGTGGCGATCTACATGCCGATGATCCCCGAACTGCCGGTGGCCATGCTGGCCTGCGCCCGGATCGGCGTGGCGCACTCGGTCATCTTCGGCGGCTTCTCGCCCGATGCCATCGTGGACCGCTGCGAGGACGCCGAGGCCCGCATGGTCATCACCGCCGACGGCGGCTACCGGCGCGGCGCCCCGTCACCGCTGAAGGTCAATGTGGACGAGGCTCTCACCGCCGGTGCGCCGACGGTGGAGACGGTGGTCGTCGTCAACCGCTGCGACCTCGAGGTCCGGATGCAGCCCGGGCGCGACCTGTGGTGGCACGAGCTCATGGCCACCGCCGACCCCGCCGAGGCCGACCCGCCGGGCGGCCCCGAGGCCTTCGACAGCGAGCACCTGCTGTACCTGCTGTACACCTCGGGCACGACCGCCAAGCCGAAGGGCATCATGCACACCACCGGCGGATACCTCACCCAGGTGGCCTTCACGCACCGCTACGTCTTCGACCTGCGCCCCGAGAGCGACGTCTACTGGTGCGCCGCCGACATCGGCTGGGTCACCGGGCACAGCTACATCGTCTACGGCCCGCTGGCGAATGGCGCCACCTCGGTGCTCTACGAAGGCACTCCAGACACGCCGCGCCCCGAGTTCCGCAGCGGCGAGCGGGCCAGCTGGCCGAAGGATCGTCTCTGGGACATCGTCGCCCGCTACGGCGTCACGCAGCTGTACACCGCCCCGACGGCCATCCGCACCTTCATGCGCTGGGGCGCCCAGGAGCCGCAACGCCACGACCTGTCGTCGCTGCGCGTGCTCGGGACCGTCGGTGAGCCCATCAATCCCGAGGCCTGGATGTGGTATCACACCCACATCGGCGGTGAGCGCTGCCCGGTCGTGGACACCTGGTGGCAGACCGAGACCGGCGGGCACATGATCAGCCCGCTGCCCGGCGTGACCACCACCAAGCCGGGCTCGGCCACGCACCCGCTTCCCGGCATCTTCGCCGAACTGGTGGACGACAGCGGCAACCCGGTGGCGCGCGGCGGCGGCTACCTGACCATCACCCGGCCCTGGCCGTCCATGCTGCGGGGCATCTGGGGCGACCCTGAGCGCTACCGGGAGACGTACTGGTCGCGTTTCGAGGGCCGCTACTTCGCCGGCGACGGCGCCAAGGTCGACGAGGACGGCTACCTGTGGCTCCTGGGACGCGTCGACGATGTCATGAACATCTCCGGACATCGCATCAGCACCACGGAGGTGGAGTCGGCGCTGGTGGACCACCCGGCGGTGGCCGAGGCGGCCGTGGTCGGCGCCAGCGACGCGGTGACCGGTCAGGCCATCGTGGGCTACGTCATCCTCCGGGGCACGGCGCAGGCCGGCGACGAACTGCGCGAGGAAATCCGCGGGCACGTGGCCACGAAGCTGGGACCGATCGCCCGGCCGAGAGCGATCGTTCTGGTGCCCGACCTGCCCAAGACCCGCAGCGGCAAGATCATGCGCCGGCTGCTGCGCGACGTCGTGGAGGGGCGCAACCTGGGTGACACCACCACGCTGGCCGACGCCTCGGTGGTGACCGAGATCCGGCAGCGGGCCTCCGAGGTGCCCGCCGAGGACTGAGCGGCCGATGCGTCCGGCGGCGAGGGGCCGGTGAGCCCGCCGCGGCTGCGTCCGGCGGGAGCCGAGGCGCGCGCCGTTACCACCGATCCACCGCTGCGTGACGGTTCGCGGCTTCCGGACCACTGGACGTGGCGCACCGGCCCGCAGGTACCGGGGGCGGCCGCCATCGTGGACGTCGACGGCGTGCTCTCGGACGCCTCGCATCGCCAGTGGCACCTCGACGGGCCCGTACGCGACTGGAACGGGTTCTTCGCCGCCGCTGTCGGCGATCGCCCCCTGACCCGGCATGCCGAGTTGGTGCGAGACCTCGACGAGGTACTGCAGGTCGTACTGCTGACGGCCCGGCCGTTCCGTCTCCGTCAACTCACCCTCGACTGGATCGAGCGTCACGGGTTGCGCTGGGACCTGCTGGCGTTGCGCGGTCCGGCCCAGGACATGGTCCATTCCGTGCGCTTCAAGCGCCAGGCGCTCGGGTTGCTGCGCTCGTTCGGGTTCGTTCCGGCGTTCGCCGTCGAGGACGATCCTCGTATCGTGGAGATGTACGCGGCCGAGTCCCTGCCGTGCCTGTACGTCCACTCCGGCTACTACGGCTGAAGGGGGCGGAGGGAAAGCGCCAAGGGCACCGCGGGAACGGACTGATCGGCGCTCGGGGCCGAGCCCCGCGCCCGACTGGAGCAATCGAGGAGGCGACGTGAAGAACACCTTCAAGACCTTCGTCCTGCTGGCGCTGCTCGGAGGTCTCTGCATCGGGATCGGCGGCATATTCGGCACCGGCGGGCTCATCATCGGGGCGGTGCTGGCCTTCGCCATCGTCGGCTTCTCCTATTGGTTCTCCGACAAGCTGGCCATCGCCTCGGCCCGCGCCCAGCTCGTCGAGCGTCACGAGTTCCCCGAGTACCACAAGGTCGTGGAGGAGCTGGCGGCGCACGCCAAGCTGCCCAAGCCGCGCCTCTACGTCACGCCCAACCCGCAGCCCAACGCCTTCGCCACGGGCCGGAATCCCGACAACGCCGCGGTGGCGATCACCGCCGGCCTCATCGAGCACCTCTCCTGGACCGAGATCAAGGGGGTCCTGGCCCACGAATTGATGCACATCCGCAACCGGGACATCCTCATCGGCTCCGTGGCGGCCGCCGTCGCCATGGCGATCACGCTCGTGGCCAGGATCGCCTTCTTCGCCGCCCTGTTCACAGGTGGCGGGGGCGGCAGGGACCGGGGAGGTGGGCATCCGTTCGTGCTGCTGGCGACGATGATCCTGGCCCCGATCGCAGCCGCTCTCCTGCAGTCGGCCATCAGCCGGACCCGCGAGTTCAAGGCCGACCGCACCGCCGCACAGTTGCTGGGCGACGGCGAACCCCTGGCGCGGGCGCTGGAAAAGCTGGACCGGGCCGGCCGGCGCATCCCCACGCCCGTGGCGCGCGAGCAGGCCTCGCACTACATCGTGAACCCGCTGGCCGGCCAGCGGGTGGAGTTCGCCGGCCTGTTCTCCACCCACCCGGCTACCGAGGAGCGGGTGCGGCGCCTCCGCTCCGGCGAGTGGCGCCAGCGCTACCTGACCTGAGCCGCCGCAGTTCCCGAATAGCCGGAATCGATAGGCCGAACGGAGCGTCCGGGCCGGCCGCCGAGAATTGCCGGTCCGGGCCGCCCGAGGCCTCAGGCCGCCTGTCGGCGGACTCCCGTGATGAGGTCCACTAGGTCGGCGGCGGTGACGTCGTCGATGTTGACCCGGCCGACCATCTCACCGTGGCGCAGGCAGTAGGCGACGTCGCAGACCTCCAGCACGTGCTGCATGTTGTGGGAGATGAACACGACGGCCACGTTGCGCTCCGCGAGCGTCCGGATGAGGCGGAGCACATGTCGGGACTGCTCCACGCCGAGCGCTGCCGAGGGCTCGTCCAGGAGCACGATGTGGGTGCCCCAGGCCACGGCGCGCCCGACGGCGATCGACTGGCGCTGGCCGCCGGAGAGGTTGTCCACGGGCTCGCGGGTCGACGGGATGTTGATGCGCAACTCGCCCAGAATCTCGCGGGATCCTGCGTGCATCGCCTTCATGTCGAGCCAGCGGAGCCTCCGCAGGAGCGGGTTCTTCGACTCGATCTCCCGCCCCATGTAGAGGTTGGCCGCGACGTCCTGGCCACCCCAGAGCATGAGGGTCTGGTGCACGGTCTCCACGCCGTGCGCCCGGGCGTCCTCGGGGCTGTTGATGGCCACCTCGGTGCCGTCGATGAGAATCTGCCCCCCGTCCGGCTGCAGCAGCCCCGACACGCACTTGATGAGTGTCGACTTGCCGGCGCCGTTGTCACCGATGAGGGCCAGCACCTCGCCGGCGCGGACCGACAGGCTCACCTCCCGGAGCGCCCGCACCGCGGCGAACGACTTGTCGAGCTTCCGGACCTCCAGGGCCGGTGGCTCCCGGCCTTTGGACGGCTCGGCGGTGCCGTTCATCGTTCCGAAGGCTACGTCGCCGGGTCCGGCGTCGCTAGCGGATCACCCGGGCGCCTTCGGCGTCCTAGCCCGCCTCGAAGCCGCCGTCCACGAAGACGGTCTGGCCGGTCATGTAGTCGCTCGCCGCCGAGGCGAGGTAGATCGCCGGCCCGACCAGGTCCTCGGTCGTTCCCAGCCTTCCCATCGGGATCCGGCTGCGCACCCACGGCCCGATCTTGGGGTTGTCGAAGATCCCCTGGGCGATGGTCATGGGCGTCTCGTGGTAGCCCGGCGCGATGCAGTTCACGCAGATCGCCTCCTGCGCCCACTCCACACCCAGGGACCGCGTGAGCGCCACGACGCCGAGCTTCGAGGCGCCGTACGGGGCGATCTCGGCGATCCCGATCGCCCCCGCGAGGCTGGCGATGTTGATGATCTTGCCCCGGCCCTCGCTCTCGGCGTCCCGGCCGCCCTGGATCCACAGGCGCGCCACCTCCCGCGAGAGGAAGAAGACGGCCTTGAGGTTGGGGTTCATGACGGCGTCCCAGTCCTCCTCGGCGAATTCCAGGGCCGGCTTGCGGCGGTTCAGGCCGGCGACGTTGACGAGGATGTCGATGCCCCCCATCCGCTCGGCGACGGCGGCCGCCAACTCCGCCGGCCGGCCAGCGTGTGTCAGGTCGAAGTCGCCGAACGTCTCCACGTCCGCACAGCCCGCAGCCTGCGCCGCCGCGGCGTTGGCGTCGAGTTTCTCCTGCGAGCGACCGGTCAGCGCCAGGCGGGCGCCGGCCAATCCCAGGCCGACTCCCAGCGCCTTGCCGATGCCGCCTGATCCGCCGGTGACCAGCGCCACCTTGCCGTCCAGCCGGAACATGTCCGCACCTGTCGCACTCATGTTTCTCCCTTTCCTTGTCCGACCCGCCACCTCAGGCGGAGTCGGGTGACTCGATCTCCGGCAGGGCTCGGATGCCCGCCGTCTCGCCGCCGTCCACGGTGAGGATCGCCCCGTTCACGAAGCCGGCCTCCTCCGAGAGCAGCCACGCCACGGCGGCGGCAACCTCGGAGGGTTGGCCGACCCGTCCTGCGGGGATGCGCGCGTGGACCAGGGGGATCGTCTCGGGGCGCTGCACCGTCACCTGGATGCGGGTCTCGATCTGGCCGGGGCAGACGATGTTGAACCGGACGTCTGCCCCGAATTCGACGGCCAATGATTGGCCCAGCCCGATCATGGCCGACTTCGTGGAGGCGTAGATCGCCAGTCCCTCCTCGCCCACCTTGCCGGCCACCGAGGCCACGAACACAACCGAGCCGCGGCCCCTGATGAGACCCGGCAGCGCCAGCCGGGTCAGCAGGTAGGCGCTGCGCAGGTTGACGTGGTGGGTGCGGTCCCACTCCTCGAGCGTGGTGTCCAGGTAGTCGAGGCGCGTGGCGTGCCCGACGTTGTTCACGAGGCCGTAGAGCGATCCCTCACCGATCTCGAGGGCGACCTCGGCGGCCCGGCGCACCGACGCCTCATCGGCCGCGTCGCCCTGTACGAAGACGGCCCCGGGGGAGGACTCCTCGACGCTGCGACCGGCGGCTTCGTCCCGTCCCGTGAATACCACGGGATGGCCGTCGGAGACGAGGCGGGCAACGCACGCCCGGCCGATTCCCAGGCTGCCGCCGGTCACGATGGTCGTCCCGCTCACGACTCCCGCACTCCCGCTCGCCCGACCCGTGCCCTGCGACGCCTACTTCAGCAGGGAGCCGCCGTCGACCACCAGCAGCGTGCCGGTGACGAACGAGCTGAGATCCGAGGCCAGGAACAGGACGGCTCGCGCCACGTCGTCGGCGTCCACCAGCCGCCCCATCGGCACGCGCCCGATGAGCCCGTCCCACTGTGCCTCCACGTCGATCCCCCCGGTGGCTCGCCGTGCGATCTCCTCCTCGACGCCCTCGGTGCGGGCGAAGCCGGGGGCCACGGCATTGACCCTGATGCCCTCAGGAGCCAGTTCGAGGGCGAGCGTGCGGGTCAGTCCCTTCACGGCGTGCTTCGATGCGTCGTAGTGGGCCAGACCCGGCGCCGTCGGTCGCACCCCGTCGATCGAGCTGATGTTCACCACAGAGCCCCGGACCTCCTGGGCGCGGAAGGCACGAACGGCGGCGCGCGTGAACATGTACGTGCCTTCGAGGTTGACCGCGAAGATGCGGCGGAACTCGGCGAGGTCGAGGGCGTCGACGAGGCGGTTCGAGAAGATCCCGGCGTTGTTGACAAGGATGTGCAGGCCGCCGAAGGCCCTGAGGGTCTCGGCGACGGCTCGTTCCACGTCGGGCTCGTCGGTGACATCGGCGGTGATCCCGACAGCCGAGCGGCCGCGCTCCCGCAGGTCGGCGACCACCTGCTGCAGGCGTGTGGCCTGCCGGTCCACGGCGGCGACGGCGGCCCCGGCCTCGGACAGGCGCTCGACGCAGCGGCGTCCGAAACCCTGGGCGGCACCGGTGACGAGGGCGACCTGCCCGTCGAGGCTGATCAACTCGGTCAGTGGGGTCGTCTCGGACACGTGCCTCGTCACCCGTTGAGGGGCCATGCCTCCGGCCGGCTCCGCCCACCGGGCCCGGGGGTGGTCATTGCCGCTTCCTGACGATGTCGAGCGCGTCGAGGTGAGCCTGCTCGATGTGCTCGCGGGCGGCGGCCAGGTACTCCTCGACGCCTTGCCGCGCCGCCTGTGCGAGGAGGGCGTGATCACGCCAGGTCTGCTCCGGAACCTCCGAGGTCATGCCGACGAGCACCCGCATGGGTTCGCGCAGCGAGTTCCAGGCGCTGAGCACCCGGGCGTGCCCGGCGGCCTCGTAGACGGCGGTGTGGAACTCGATGTCGCACTCCGTGACCCGGCGCCAGTCGCTTACCGCCGTGGCCTCGCGCATCTCGTCCACGAGAGAATCGAGGGTCGCCAGCAGTTGGGGCGACGGCGATTCGAGTGCACGGCGCACCGCCAGTTCCTCCAGCGCCGCTCGCAGCGAGTAGATCTCGTCGACGTCCTGGGCGGACATCTGCACGACGAACGTCCCGCGCCGGGGCACGCGCACGGCGAGGCCCTCCGTCTCCAGTGCCCGCAGCGCTTCCCGCAGCGGACCCCGGCTCACGTCGAACGTTCGGGCGAGGTCCACCTCGTTGAGCCGTTGCCCCGGGAGCAACTCGCCGTAGACGATCATCTCCCGCATGCCGTCTCGGACCACCTCCCAGCGATCGCGCACGTCGATCCTGGTCGAGTTGCCGTTGCCGGCGTGACGAAGCCGCTCGCCCGTCACCGAGGCCATCGGGCGACTCCCTCGTCGGGGCGGGCTTGCGGGATGGCGCTCAACCCTCCGTCTCCACGGTGCAGAGCACCTCGCCGATCTCGCAGATGTCACCGACGGCCACGAGGATCTCCGTCACGATTCCCGCCGCGGTCGCTTCGATGGTCACGGTCGTCTTCTCGGTCTCCACCTCGGCGACGGGGTCGCCCTCGGCGATCGGCTGACCCTCGCTCACGAGCAGTTCCATCACCTCCACCTCGACTGTCGTCGGACCCATCTTCGGCACGCGGATCTCGGTCACGGCGTGCTCCCCTCGAGAGTGGCTCTGATCGCCTTCTCAAGCGTCTCGGCCGTCGGCAGGGCTGCCGCCTCGAGAGGGAGGGAGAACGATATCGGTACGTCGGCGCGGGTGACCCGCTGGATCGGTGCCCGCAAGTCGCCGAAGAGTTCGGTGGCCGCGAACGCGGCCACCTCGGCGGCGAACCCGCACGTGCGGTTGGCGTCGTCGATGATGGCCAGCCGGCCCGTCTTGGTCACCGAGCGCGCGATCCCACCGCGGTCCAGCGGGAGGAGGCTGCGAGGGTCCCAGATCTCCAGTTCGATTCCCTCCGTCGCCAACTTGTCGGCGACCTTCAGTGCGACGGGAACCGTGCTCCCGGCGGCGACAACGGTGACGTCGCCCCCGGAGCGCCGGACGCGCCCGACCCCCAACGGCACGGCGGTGGGCTCGTCGGGCACCTCTGCCCGGCGTCCCTGGATGAGCGCCGGCGAGAACAGTGCCACCGGATCGTCGTCTCGGATCGCCGACAGCATCAACCCGTAGGCATCGTCGGCCGTGGCGGGGATGACGGTCTTGACACCGGCGTGCAACAGGTACGGGTAGGGGTGATCGCTGTGCTGCGCGGCGTTCCCGAAGGCGGCGCCCGACGCTGCGAAGACGTACGTGACCGGAACCTTGAACTCACCCCCGCTCATGAGGTGGAACTTGGCCGCCTGGTTCACGACCTGGTCGAAGGATTGGAAGATCATGGTGTTGATCTGGAACTCCACCACCGGACGCTTGCCGACCAGCGCGGCCCCGGTGGCGAACCCCACGAATCCCGCTTCGGAGATCGGCGTGTCCTTGACCCGCTCTGCCCCGAACTCCTCGCGCAGGCCCGTGGTCATGCCGCGCGCCCCGGCCTCCACGTCCTCGCCCAGGACGATCACGTTGTCGTCGCGGATCATCTCGTCGCGCAGGGCCTTGCGCAACGCCTCGAGATAGCGCAGGCGGGCCATCAGCTCCCACCCCACGTGTGGCTCGGGAAATCCGCTCCGGTGCCGCTGGCGTACGCGAGGTCCAGCACCTCGGTCGGCTCGGGCCAGGGGCTGTTGCGGGCGAATGTCACGGACTCTGTGATGAGTGCCTCGACCTCGCCGTCGATGGCCTCCTTGCCGGCGGCGTCGAGGATGCCGTGCGCGGCGAGGCGTTCGGGCCAGGTCACGAGGGGGTCCCTCTGCCGCCAGGCCTCCATCTCGGTCTCACTGCGGTACTCCACGCCGGTCGCGGCCTCGGCGGTGTGATGGCCGGAGTACCGGTAGGTGCGGAACTCGACGAACGAGGGCGTGCCGTCGCGGCGGCCCGTGGCGATGCTCTCGCTCATGGCGTCGTGGACGGCCCCGGGATCCATGCCGTCGACCGAGCACACGGGCATCCCGACGCCTCCGGCTCGCTCGGTGATCGGGGCGCCGGTCATGTTCGACAGCGGGGTCGTCACGGCGTACAGGTTGTTCTCACAGCAGAAGACGACCGGCACCTCCCAGATCACGGCCAGGTTCATCGCCTCGTGCACCACTCCCTGGTTGATGGCGCCGTCGCCGAAGAAGGCGGCGCAGACCGCGTCGCCGCCGGCTGTCCGGGCCGCCCAGGTGGCGCCCACCGCGATGGGCGTGCCGGCCCCTACGATGCCGTTGGCGCCGAGGATTCCCAGGTCGGGAGCGCCCACGTGCATCGAGCCGCCCCGGCCCCGGTTGGTGCCGGTGGTGCGTCCCATCAACTCGGCCATGACCCGTGTGGGGTCGGCGCCCCTGCCGAGAATGTGGCCGTGGCCTCGGTGGGTGCTGGTGAGGTAGTCCTGGGGTCCGAGCGCCGCCGTGACGCCGGCAGCGACCGCTTCCTGCCCGATCGACTCGTGGACCACGGCTGCGATCTCGTTGTCCTTGACGAGGTCCACGCAGGTCTCCTCGAAACGCCGGATGAGCCGCATGGTGCGGTACAGCGAGATCGCCAACTCGGGCTCCAAGCCGATGGCCCCGCCCGTTTCCCGCTCGCTCACGTTCCTTGCACCGCCCCTCTGTCGCTCGCTAGGTGACGATGTCGCCGAGCGCGGCGGCCAGCCGGTCGACGCTCTCGTGCACCTCGGCCTCGGTGATGCACAGCGGCGGCGCCACCCGCACCACGTTGCCGAACATGCCGACCGCCCCGATGAGCAGGCCTCGCCCGGCGGCTCTGTCGAGCAGTTGCAGGGTGATCTGGCGACTCGGTTCCTTGGTCCCCTTGTCTGCGACGATCTCCAACCCCATGACGAGCCCCCGCCCCCGGACGTCGCCCACGAAGGCGCTGCGGTCCTGCACCTCGCGCAGGCGCTCCAGCATCACCGCCCCCATCTTGAAGGCGTTGTCGACGAGTTGCTCGTCGTCCATGATGCCCAGCACCTCGGTCACGGCCGCCGAGCTGACAGGGTTCCCACCCATCGACGAGCTCATGTCGCCGCGCTCCAGGGCCCCGAACAGGTCCGCCCGGGCCGCTATCGCCGAGACCGGATAGCCCGAGCCCAGCCCCTTGCCGATGGCCACCACATCGGGTTGCAGGCCGTCCCATTCGAACGCCCACATCCGGCCCGTGCGCCCGTAGCCGCTCTGCACCTCGTCGGTGCCGAAGAGGATTCCCCGTTGCCGGGCCCAGTTCTGCAGCTCCGCCAGGTAGCCCTCGGGCGGGAAGATGAAACCGGCCGTGCCCAGGTAGGGCTCCACGATCAGGCCGGCCAGCGATCCGGTGGAGTTGGCGCGCACAGCCTCGTCGAGGCGGTCCATGCAGTAGTCGATGAGTTCGGCCGGGCCGCCTGCCACCGGGCTGCGATAGGCGTAGGGATAGGGCACCTGGATCACCCCGGGCATCGTCGGCCCGAACCCGTGCTTGGTGACGGGCAGGCCACCGAGGGCCGCCGAGGCGGCGGTGCGGCCGTGAAAGGCCCCGTGGAAGCCGATCACCTCATACGCGCCGCTGTGGCGCTTCATGAGGCGCATGGTGGCTTCGACGGCCTCGCTGCCCGTGGTCAGGAAGAAGCAGCGGTCCAGGTGGTCCGGCAGATGGGCCAGCAGCGCCTCCCCGGCCTCCACGCGGCGGCGTGTCGGGAACTCGTAACTGTTGAGCAGGTCGCCGCTGGCCTCCTGTACGGCGGCCACCAGCCTCGGGTGGGCGTGGCCCACGTTGGTGACCAGCACACCGCTCGTCCAGTCCAGGTACTCGTTGCCGTCGGCGTCCCAGACGGTGACACCGGAGGCCCGCTCCCAGGCCACCGGCGCCTGGCGGCCGGTCACGGCGCCCTCGACCCGCTCCCAGCGGGCGATGAGTTCGCCCGAGCGAGGACCGGGCACCTGCACCGGCGGACGCTCGCTCACGGACCGGCTCCGGCACCCTGGCGGCTTGGAAACGAGCAGGCACCCATGGTCAGCCGGCGCCGGCCGCGGTCTCGCCGGACCCGGCGGCGTTGCCCCGCTGGAGCGACGGGAAACTCCGCCCCTGCCGGCGGCTGGTGACGTGGTCGAGCGCCACCGCCACGATGGTGATGGTGCCGACGAAGACCAACTGCACGCGATCGCCGGCTCCCAACACAGCGAGGCCGGTGCGCAGTTCGGCGAGCAGCAGGGCACCCAGCAGGGCGCCGATGACGGTCCCTTTGCCTCCCGAGAGGCTCGAGCCGCCGATCACGACCGCGGCGAAGACAGGGAACGTGAGCCCCAGACCCGATGCGGGCCCGATCGATCCGGTGTAGCTGAAGTCCAGGAGGCCGGCCAGCCCGGAGGCCAGCGCCGTGATCATCAGGACGATGGACTTGTAGCGCCCCACCTTGAGTGTGGCGGCGGTGGCGGCCTCGGGGTTCTCCCCGATTGCCGCCAGGCGGAAGCCGAAGACCGTCTTGTGGCGCAACACGTAGAACACGATCGCCACCCCCACCAGCCAGACCACCTGAATCGGGATGCCGAACGGCAACTCCGACGAGCCGAGGGTCCGGAAGAAGCTGACCTGACCCTCCGGTGGCGGCGTGGCGCTGTACTGGGGATTGAAATTGCCTGCGTTGCCCAGGAAGAGTTCGATCCCCTGGGCGATGCTGAACATCCCCAGCGTGGCGATGAACGAGGGGATCCGCAGCACGGTGGTGGCATAGGCGGTGATGCCGCCGGCCGCCAGCATGACGCCGAGGGTGATCAGCAGCGCCCAGGCGAGGTGCAGCGAGGTCGGCGCCAGGCCCTCGCCCAGCCAGAACGCCGCCAGCGTGTTCGCCGCCAGCCCGTACAGCGCCCCCACCGCCAGGTCCAGCTCGCCGGCCAGCAGCGCCAGCATCTGGGCCATGGCGATGATGCCCAGCGACACCATCGACCGGATCATGGTCAGGATGACGCCCAGGCTCAGGAACGCCGGCTTCTGCGTCCAGAAGAACAGCCCGACCAAAACGATGGCCGCCGCCAGACCCGAGGTCCGCCAGAGCAGGCTCCGGCCGCCGGACGGCGCCGCCGGCGCCGCTCCGACGTGGTCGCCTCTGCTGCCGATGTCCGCCATGTGCACCTAGCCGGCCGCTGACCGCGCCGGGCGGGCCCGGTTTCCGGGACCCGCCCGATGCGTCGTTACCGTCGGTGTCTCCTCAGCACCGGATGTCCACCGACCCGATGCTCAGCCGAGTGCGGCGTAGCGGGCGCGGGCGTCGTCGGTGGATTCGCGTCCCTCGCCGCCGTCGCGGGTGATGACGATGGGGTTGAGGACGGGGCGTTCGCTCTCGGGCAGTTGCCCGTCGGCGAGCAGGTCCACGCACGCCGTGGTGGCCAGCTCCGATTGGTTGTCGAAGCCCTGATCCACCGTCACCAGGATCGCCCCGGCGTCGATGAGGTCCAGGATCGGGTCGCTCACGTTGAAGCCCGAGGTCCACGCCTGGCCGACGCGGCCCTGGTTCTGGATGACCTGGCCGACGCCTTCGACGCCCTGGTCGGTGTGGAAGAACAGGTTCACGTCCGGGTTCGCCAGCATGAACGGTCCCACCGAGTCCAGCACCTCCTGGGTGGTGAAGTTCTCACCGGTCGGCAATCCCGAGTCCACGTCGTTGAAGAAGTCGGCGTCACCGAACACCTCGGTGAAGCCCTTGGTGAAGCCCTCCATGCGCTGGCGGGCCCACTGATCGTTCGGCAGGCCGCTGCCCATGGCCACCTGGTTGATGTCCAGGCCCTGGGCCTGCACCAACTCGGCGGTCACCCGGCCGTTGATGGACGCCGCGGCGACCTCCTGGAGGGCGAAGAACGCGAAGCGGTTCGACGCCTCGATGTCGGTGTTGTAGGTGAACACCGGGACGCCCGCGGCGATGTAGTCGTTCACCAGGTCCACCAGGCCCTCCGGCGGGTGGGACTGCAGCGCCAGGCAGTCCACGTCGCCGGCGGCCAGCCGGGCCTCCAGCATCGCCACGTGATCCACCACGCTCGGCTGCGCCGGGCCCACCAACTGGCAGTCCACGTCGATGCGGCTCTGCGCCGCCTCACACGCCCGCTCCATGCCGGTGCGCACCGCGGCGCCGAAGATCGGGATCGCCGTCCCGCTCACACCCACAACGATGTTCAACTCCTCACCGCTCATGATCTTGGAGGCGGTGCCGTCGTTCAGCGTGAACGTCCCCCAATCGAACTCCAGGCTGAAGTCGGGCTCGGCGGGCTCGGGCTCGTCGGCCGGTGCGCCGGCGTCGAGTGCGGCGTAGCGGGCGCGGGCGTCGTCGGTGGATTCGCGTCCCTCGCCGCCGTCGCGGGTGATGACGATGGGGTTGAGGACGGGGCGTTCGCTCTCGGGCAGTTGCCCGTCGGCGAGCAGGTCCACGCACGCCGTGGTGGCCAGCTCCGATTGGTTGTCGAAGCCCTGATCCACCGTCACCAGGATCGCCCCGGCGTCGATGAGGTCCAGGATCGGGTCGCTCACGTTGAAGCCCGAGGTCCACGCCTGGCCGACGCGGCCCTGGTTCTGGATGACCTGGCCGACGCCTTCGACGCCCTGGTCGGTGTGGAAGAACAGGTTCACGTCCGGGTTCGCCAGCATGAACGGTCCCACCGAGTCCAGCACCTCCTGGGTGGTGAAGTTCTCACCGGTCGGCAATCCCGAGTCCACGTCGTTGAAGAAGTCGGCGTCACCGAACACCTCGGTGAAGCCCTTGGTGAAGCCCTCCATGCGCTGGCGGGCCCACTGATCGTTCGGCAGGCCGCTGCCCATGGCCACCTGGTTGATGTCCAGGCCCTGGGCCTGCACCAACTCGGCGGTCACCCGGCCGTTGATGGACGCCGCGGCGACCTCCTGGAGGGCGAAGAACGCGAAGCGGTTCGACGCCTCGATGTCGGTGTTGTAGGTGAACACCGGGACGCCCGCGGCGATGTAGTCGTTCACCAGGTCCACCAGGCCCTCCGGCGGGTGGGACTGCAGCGCCAGGCAGTCCACGTCGCCGGCGGCCAGCCGGGCCTCCAGCATCGCCACGTGATCCACCACGCTCGGCTGCGCCGGGCCCACCAACTGGCAGTCCACGTCGATGCGGCTCTGCGCCGCCTCACACGCCCGCTCCATGCCGGTGCGCACCGCGGCGCCGAAGATCGGGATCGCCGTCCCGCTCACACCCACAACGATGTTCAACTCCTCCCCGGCCGCAGCCTTCGCAGCCGTATCGGCGTTCAGCGTGAACGTCCCCCAATCGAAATCATGACTGAAGCCCTCGGCCACGGCTGCCGGTGGTGGCTCCGGCGCCTCGGGGGGCGCGTCGGGGGGCGCCTCGGGGGCGTCGGATGGTGCCGCAGGCGCGTCCGCCGGAGGCGGTGCGGTTGTCGACTCGTCCTCGTCGTCGCCGGCGCAAGCCGCCACGACGAGCGCGAAGGCGGTGAGTGCGGCGAGCCAGCGACTCGCGCGTCGGTATTTCTGGGACATGTGCGGTCCTCCCCTCGATGGTGCGGATCCCCTCGTTCCGCACGCGTTCCTGCACGCGAGGACGGCGGGCGTCGTCCTCGAAGCGGAGGCTAAACCTGCACATTCAGGGTGTCAACACTGTTGACCACGGTGAAAACGGTCCCCCTGCGACGGCGCGCCGACGCGCTTGTGCTCGTCGTTCGCCGTACTACGATTGGCGGCTCCCGGCGGAGCCGCGCACGGGCCCTGCTCCGGCGCGCATCGCTCTCGTGGGAGGCGCGGCCGATTGCCGTCGCCTCGGCCACGGGTCCAGTTCAGAGACAGGGATCAGGCCCCGAGAGGAGTTCGGCGTGCCGGCTACGAGGAATGGGAACCCTGTCGCGTCGGTGGACAATGTCCGCCGCTCGCTCATGCTGCTGGGCGCGCTCCTCTATCCGCTCTCCGATGAACGGGCGGCGCAGGAGAACGAGGACGCGGAGGGCTATGTCGAGGCCGTCGCGGCGCGTATGCGAGGAGTGTGTGCCCAGGCCCAGGCCATCCTGGAGAACGCCCTGAAGGCATTCAGCCACGATGCCGGCGAGGCGAAGTCCCGGCGCGGCCGGCGAAAGGCCCGAGCGGCCGGCGGTTTGCCCGCGGGCGTCCAGGAAGAGGTGGACCGGATCCTGGTCGAGTGCGACATCCCCGATGCCCTGGATTGGCTGAAGCGGGGCACGTCCATCGGCGGCGACCCGCGGACCCCCCTCGAGGACCTCGTACCGCTGGCGGCCCGGACCGCCGCGGCCGCCGTGCGCCTGTCCGTGGTCGCTGCGGCCCACGTCGAACTGTCGTCCGCGGCGGCGAACGGGGGAGACGGCGACGCCGAGCGGGCCTCGGCAGTGACCGGCGGGACCGTCCGAACCGCGCAACGCATCGCCCGGGTGCTCGATGGGTGGGACATGCTCGCCGACAGCCCGACGACGATCATCGGCTGCCCGCCGCCTCCGGGAAGCGCCGTGGACGGCCCAGAGCCGCGGCCCGACCGCACCAAGGAGGGGCGCCGGTCGCTCGGCGTGGCGGCGGCCCTGGCAGGAGGAGAGTCGGCTGCGGCGGGACAGCCTCACGGCTCGGCGACGCGCCGGATGCGCACCGACTCCGTGTGGTCCTCCGGGGGTGCGGTGCGGCGAGACTGAGCGGACCGGCGACCGGCCCGAGCGCGGGAGAGCCGCCGGGCGACCTCGTGGCGGATGCGCAGTTGCCGATAGGGCGGCTATAGATTCGACGTATGGGCGGAGACGCCGAGCCCGCCAACGAGGGCGGGCTGCGCAAGCTGGCACTGCGCGAGCGCCATGAGGCGGCCGGTGCCCGCTTCGCACCTTTTGCCGGCTGGGAGATGCCGCTGCAGTACCAGGGCACGGTGCGCGAGCACGAGGCCGTGCGCGAGCGGGTCGGCCTCTTCGACGTGTCGCACCTCGGACGGGTCTGGCTGCAGGGACCGCGATCGGCTTCGTTGCTGCGCTCGGTGACGACCTTCGACGTCACCACCCTAGAGGCGGGCAAGGCGCACTACTCGCTCTACTGCAACGAGGCCGGCGGCATCGACGACGACGTCTTCGTCTACCACCTGCCCGGCGAGCGCTGGCTGATCGTTCACAACGCGGCCAACGCAGTGGCGGACTTCGAGCGGTTGCGCTCCGTCGCCGACGACGCCGCCGACGTGACCGGGGACACGGCGATGCTCGCCGTACAGGGACCCGATGCGATCGGCCTGCTCGGCAAAGTCCTCGCTGGAGGCATCGCCGAGCTGTCGCCGCGCGACTGTGTGGAGTTGGACTGGAACGGTGCACCGGTGCTCTTCGCCCGGACGGGCTACACGGGCGAGGACGGTGGTGAGTGCATCGTCGACGCCGGCCACGCCGGCGCGTTCTGGGACGCGCTCACCGACGGCGGGGCCACGCCGGTCGGTCTCGGCGCACGCGACACGCTGCGGCTCGAGGCGGCGCTGCCGCTGCACGGCAACGACATCGACGCCAACACGCACCCCTACGAAGCCGGGCTCGGTTTCGCGGTGAGCCTCGACGACGGCGCGCCGTTCACGGGCCGGGAGGCGCTCACCGAGGCGAAGGCCCGGTCCCGCACGCGGCGTCTCGGCCACGTGGCGGCTCGCGGGCGCGGCGTGCCGCGCGCCGGTCACGCGGTGCGCGTGCCCGGCGGCGAGACGGTGGCACGCCTCACCAGCGGGGGCTACAGCCCGACCATGGGTCTCGGCATCGGCATGGCCTACCTCCCCGCCGAGTTTGCGAGCCCCGGGGTCTCCCTCGAAGTCGATGTGCGCGGCCGCGCCCTCCCCGTCGAGGTCGTGCGCCGCCCCTTCTACCGGAAAGCGAGGAACTCGTGACGACCGGCAGCGACACACCCGGTGACCTCCTCTACACGGCCAGCCACGAGTGGCTGCGCCGTGACCCCGCCAGACCGGGCGAGGCTGTCGTCGGCATCACGGACTTCGCCCAGGACCAACTCGGCGACGTGGTCTACCTCGATCTCCCGGCCGCGGGGACGCCGGTCAGCGCCGGTGAGACCTGCGGCGAGATCGAGTCCACCAAGACCGTCGCCGAGCTCTACGCCCCGGTCGACTGCGAGGTGATCGCGGTGAACGGGGAGCTTGAGGACGCCCCGGAACTGGTCAACGAGTCGCCCTACGGCGAGGGATGGCTGATCCGCGTCCGCATCGCGGAGGAGGCCGAGTTGGCGGACCTGCTCGACGCCGCCGGGTACCGGGCGGAGATCGAGGCGAACTGACGGCGATGTCCTCGCTCCCCGGCGGCTCGCCGCATCCCTACATCCCGGCCACCGAGGCCGACCGCGCCCGGATGCTGGAGCGGGTGGGTGCCGCCGACCTCGGCGCGCTGTTCGCTGACCTGCCCGCGGACCTGCTGGATCCGGACATCGACCTGCCCTCCGCCCTCACCGAGCCGGAACTGATCGCCCTGCTCGCCGAGCGCGCCGCCGCGAACGTCGATCCCGCGCGGCCGGACTTCCTGGGCGCCGGCGCCTACCGGCACGCCATCCCCGCCGTCACGTCGCACCTCGCCGGCCGCTCCGAGTTCGTCACCGCCTACACGCCGTACCAGCCCGAGATCAGCCAGGGGACCCTGCAGACGGCGTTCGAGTTCCAGTCGGTGGTCTGCGAACTCACCGGCATGGACATCTCGAACACCGGCCTCTACGACGGGGCCAGCGCCACCGCGGAGGCCTGCCTGCTGGCGGCGCGCGTCACGAAGCGCAGCGCCGTCGCCCTGCTCGAGCCGATCCACCCCGGAACCGTCGGGGTCGTGCGCGCCTACGCCCGCGGCGCGGGGCTGCGAGTCGACGTGGTGGGTTCCGGCGAGGCGGCGACGCCCGAGCACGCCTGCCTGGTCGTCCAGCAGCCGGACTTCCTCGGCGCCATCGTGGACCTCGAACCGATGGCGGAGGCGCTGCACGCCGACGGCATCCTCCTGGTGACCGTCGCCGATCCCTTCGCACTGGGGCTGCTGCGAGCACCGGGGGATGCGGGTGCCGACATCGTCACCGGCGAGGGGCGGGACCTGGCGGGTCCCCCGCACTTCGGCGGGCCGTCGCTGGGGCTGTTCGCGGCCCGCCAGAAGTTCCTGCGCCAGATGCCCGGCCGCATCGTCGGGCGCACGCGGGAGTTGCAGGCGCCGGGCAACGGTGCCGCTGAGCCGCGCACCGGTTACGTCCTCACCCTGCAGGCCCGCGAGCAGTTCATCCGTCGCGAGCGGGCCACGTCGAACGTCTCGACGGCGCAGGCGCTGATCGCGCTCGCCTTCACGATCACGCTCCAGGCACTGGGTCCCCGAGGGCTGCGCGAGGCCGCGGAGTTGTGCTACCAGCGCGCCCACGACGCGGCCCGGCGCATCGCCGCCCTCGACGGCTACGAGGTGCCCGAGCGCGGGCCGTGGTTCGCGGAGTTCCTGGTGCGCGGGCCCCTGCCCGCCGCCGAACTCGCCGCCGCGCTGAGGGCGCGGGGCATCGGTCCCGGCCTCGACGTCTCGGCCAGACCCGAGCCCGAGGCGCGCGACGCCCTGCTGTTCGCGGTGACCGAGGCCACACCCGACGCGCACGTCGACGCGCTCGTCGCGGCCCTGGCGGAGATCGGGGGCGAGGCGTGAGCGCGCCCGGGCCCGCAAGCGACGATTTCGGCGCGCGCCTGAGCTTCGACCGGGGAGTGCCGGGCCGCCGAGCGGTCGACGTTCCCCGCTGGGACGGTGAGCCGACGCCGCTGCCCGATCCCAGGCTGCTGCGCGACTCGGTGCGACTGCCGGAACTGAGCCAGGGCGAGTTGGTGCGCTACTACACCGAACTCTCGGCGCGGAACTACGGCATCGACTCCGGTACCTACCCGCTGGGCTCCTGCACCATGAAGTACAACCCGAAGGTCGACGACCTGGTGGCGTCGCTGCCGGGACTCGCTGGCGCACATCCGCAGGCCCCGGCGGAGGAGGTGCAGGGCACCCTGCGCACGCTGGCGGAGTTGGCTCGGGGCCTGGGCGAGATCACCGGGCTTCCTGCGGTCAGCCTCGCCCCTGCCGCCGGGGCGCAGGGCGAACTGGCCGGTGTGCTCATGATCGCCCGGGCCCTGGAGGATCGCGGAGAGCTCGCCCAACGGCGCCGCATCCTGGTTCCGGACTCGGCGCACGGCACGAACCCGGCGACCGCCGCCATGGCCGGCTACACCGTCACCCAGATCCCCACGGGTGCCGACGGTTCGTTGGACCGGGCCACCATCGAGCGGGAATTGGACGACTCGGTGGCTGCCGTCATGGTGACCGTGCCGAACACTCTGGGGCTGTGGGAGCACGGCATCGAGGAGGTGGCCGGCCTGATCCACGACGCCGGCGCTTACCTCTACGGCGACGGGGCCAACCTCAACGCCATCATGGGGCGGGTGCGCTACGGCGATCTGGGAGTCGACGTGGTGCACCTGAACCTGCACAAGAGTTTCAGCACGCCGCACGGCGGTGGCGGTCCGGGCGCGGGACCGGTGTGCTGCAGTCCCGAGCTGGCGCCATACCTGCCGACGCCGGTGGTCACCGAGGACGGCGACGGCGTCGTGCGCCTCACCGAGCCCGAGCGCAGCATCGGACGCATGCAGCAGTTCGGCGGCAACGTCGGGGTCCTCGTCCGGGCCTATGCCTACATGCGCGCCCTCGGCCTCGACGGCCTGCGCGCCGTGTCCGGTCAGGCCACCCTCAACGCCAACTACCTGCGCGTGCTGATGCACGGCCACTACGACCTGCCCTACGACCGGCCGGTATTGCACGAGGTGGTCTTCTCGGGCTCGCGGCAGCGCCGCCAGCACGGTGTGCCCACCTACGACATCGCCAAGCGCCTCATCGACCACGGCTTCCACCCGCCCACGGTCTACTTCCCGCTGATCGTCGAGGAGGCGCTGATGATCGAGCCGACCGAGACGGAGCCCCCCGAGGCGATCGAAGCCCTGGCCGCAGCCATGATCGCCATCGCCGCCGAGGCCGAGACCGATCCCGAGACGCTGCACGGCGCCCCCCGGACCGCACCCATCGGCCGCCTCGACGAGGCCACCGCGGCGCGCCGCCCCGTCCTCCGCTGGCAGCCCGACCCCGCCGAGGATTGATCGGCTCGGCGGTCTTCGGCGAGCGGCCCAGCTGGCCGGGTGGCACGACTCCCACGGTCACCGGACGGGGACACAGATACTCTGACCCCATACGGATACATCGTCGAATGTACCCGTACAGGGTCTGTCGCCTAGACTTTGGCCATGACCACTCCAAGTGATCACGCTTCTGGGCCGAGACGCTACCGCCACATTGCGCGCCCCAGCGAGATCGGGGCGGCCTTGCAGGGCCTTCGCCGTTCACTCGACATCACGCAGGCGGAACTCGCCGAGCGCGCCCGGGTGACGCGGAAATGGATCTCGGAGATGGAGAACGGCAAAGCCACTGCCGAGGTGGGCGTGCTGTGCCGCGTCCTCGCCGCGCTCGACGCGCGCATAGAGATCGTGCACGCGCCGTCGCGGCGCCCGGCGCTGCACGACATCGTTCTCGGCGGCCTTGAGGCGCCTTCGTCGTGAGACTCGACGTACTCATCGAGTCTCATCACGCTGGCGATGTGGACATTCTCGGGCCGGACAAGGCGGTCTTCGCGTACGCAGAGAGTTACCTGGCGCTTTCCGAACCGACACCGCTGTCGGTCCGCTTCCCCCTGAGGGCCGAGCCGTATGACTCGCCGCAAGTGGCGTATTGGATGCAGAACCTTCTCCCTGACGACCGGGAGGTGCTCCAGCAGTGGTGCGATAGGTACGGTGCCTCGCTGTTGCGTCCCATCGAACTGCTCGGCACGGTGCTCGGCGCCGAATGCGCGGGGGCCGTGCAGTTCTGCGATCCGGAACGGACCGCGGAGTTGCTCGGCGACCGCGGCGGCCGGCAGCGACTCAGCGAGGAGGAACTGTGGAGGGGCCTCGAGCTGCTCCGGGCCGACCCGTCCTACCGCTTCTCCGCCGCGCACGCCGACACCGGGCGCAGCCTCGGTGGGATGCAGCCGAAGGACGCGCTGGCGTCGACCGCCGACGGCTGGGCGGTCCCCTGGGGACGCCAGGCGACCACGCACATCCTGAAACTCGACCGGGATCTCTACCCGCACGAGACCCTCGTCGAGCACGTCACGATGCGCACGGCGACGCGCTTGGGGATGGCCGCGCCGGCGACCCGCATGCTGCATGGCGAGAACTTCGGTGTCATCGTCGTGGAGCGCTACGACCGGAGCGTGGTGGACGAGACCGACGAACCGCAGCGGATCCACCAGGAGGATCTCTGCCAAGCGCTCGGGTTGCCACCGGGGCGGAAATACCAGCGGTTCCACGGCGCGACAGTGGAGCGGTGTGCCGATGTGTTGCGGGACGGCGGTTCGGCCGGTTCAGCGCCCGACATCCGGCGCTTGCGGGACATGCTGTTGTTCCGCTGGATCGTCGGTGACACCGACGGGCACGCCAAGAATTTCAGCCTGCTGCTCTCGGGGGGGCAGCGGGTTCTCGCCCCCCTCTACGACTCCGCGACCTTCCTGCCTCATCGACGTACCAGAGAGGAAGGGGACCTGAGCTTCGCGATGTGGGCGGGACGTGCCGGGCAGCAGTGGCGGCTCAGAGAGACCGACACAGCTCGCTCCCTGGCGCAGTTGGCGAAGGCCCTCGGACTCAGCGCGGCAGACGTGGGCACCCGGGCCGAGCACCTCGCCGCCGGACTGCCGAGCGCACTCGCGGACGTGGTCAACGGCCTCACAGCCCACGAGCAGGACACCCTCGACAACCTCGACCTCGTCCGGCAGGTCGTCACCCGAAGCAGTCGCTGCGCGGCCACCGCGGCCGAACTGCGGCCCCCGGGATGATTCACCCCTGATAGGCAGGGTTCACCGGGTAGTCATCCGGCTTTCCCGAGTCTCCAGGCTGGATCACAAAATCCCGCCGGTCCCGGTAGAGCCGCGCACGATTCAACACGTAGTCTTCTCCTGGCTCCAAGTCATCCCAGTGGGTCATCAGCCAGTACTTGTAGTTGCCAATGAACAGGTAGGTGTTGTTCATTCGGAAGAAGCGGCATGCCACTCCTTCTCCAGCTCGGAACCTATCGCATATGGCTCCAAGCAACTCCTGCTGGCCGTCTTTCTCGGACAGCACATACTCGTGCGGCCAAGTCTCCCGATAGGTTACCGCTTCCCTCCACGGTGCCAGATCGATGAGTTCTGTCAATGTCGGGATTCTGGCACTCACATTCTCTCCTCTCCTGGGGCCAAGGCATCTGGAGTCAGGAACCCGCCAGCGGGCCGTCCTTCCTCATGCGATGCGCCGAGTTACACAGCATTCACCAAGTCTCTAATGCGGTTGTGGAGCTTCTGTCATGTGTAAAGTTCGCCACCTTGAACCCCACACTGGCGATGTCAGTCAACATGAGCCCTGCCTTCAGGACAAAGTCTGCATCGAATCGCAGTTCGGGCCTCACGTTGTTCATCTCGTCCACCAACCCGTGGACTTCTCTCGCGGCATCAAGGTTGTTCCATTGGGACACCGCGATACTCAAGAGAAGATTCGAGTAGGAAAGGGGCGTTCCACCGCTGTTGCACCGACGGCACCGCCCACCGCCGTCCCGACCACGCCAGGCGTCCTTCGGCTGCATGCCCGCCAAGCTGCGCCCGGCGTCTCCGTGGACGTCGGCGAACCGGAACGAGCAATCCCCGCGCAACCTCCGGAGGCCAGCCCACAATTCGTCATCGGTGATCTCTTGCAGCCCGCCGGAGGCGGACAGGAGGTTCGGTGCGATCTCCGGCGGGACGAACTGCGCTGCCCCCGCGCACTCCCTGCCGATCACGGTCCCTAGCAACTCCAGCGGGCGACCGGGCGGGGCGCCGTAGCGGATGCACCACCGCTTCAACACCTCTTCGTCTAGCGCTTCGGCCTCGGCCCGATCTGTGCGTGCATCCCCCCAGGATAGCGTGTCTGTCACCGTACGGTTACCCGAGGTCGCCGTCACCGTACGGTGACCTCATATCACTGTCACCGTACGAACGCAGAAGGGATCTGTGGCCATTGCATCACGGCTCGATTCATGCTGTGGTGGGCCGGGGAGGATTCGAACCTCCGAAGGCGTCGCCGGCAGGTTTACAGCCTGCTCCCTTTGTCCGCTCGGGCACCGACCCTCGAAGCGGTCACGATACCTCCGGCCGCCGGGAACAGGGCTCCGACGGCGCCGACAGCGCGCCGAGTTGGTACTGTCGCCGCATGACCGCACGAGTTTTGGACATGGGTACCGAGGTGCGCACCCGGCTGATCCGGGTGGCGCTGGGCGACGAGCCGGCCGAGGCGGTGCTGACCGGTGCCCGGGTGGTCAATGTCTTCACCCGCGAGATCGTGAACGCGGACGTCGTAATGGCCGCGGGGCGGATCGCCGCTGTGGGCGACAGCGGCGAGCAGTCGGTCGGTCCCGGCACCGAGATCATCGATGCCGGCGGCCGGTTCGTGGCGCCCGGTCTCATCGACCCGCACATGCATCTCGAGAGTTCCAACATCACCGTCACCGAGTTGGCCCGCGCCGTCGTTCCCCGTGGCGTGCTGTCGGTGTGTGAGGATCCTCACGAGATCGCCAACGTCCTGGGAGTGGCGGGCGTCGACCTGCTCACCGCCGAAGCCGCCCGGCTGCCGCTGAACCTGCTGCTGCGGGTGCCCGGCCGGGTGCCCGCCATGCCGGCGGACCGGGAGACTTCGGGCCACGCCATGGACCTTGCCGAGACGCTGGCGATGCTGGACAGGCCCGAGGCGGTGTGCATCGGCGGCGACATCAACCCAGCGCTGCTGCTGGGCGCCGACCGGGCGCAACTGGGGAAGATCGAGGCCACCGTCGAGCGGGACAAGACCGTGGGCGGCCAACTCCCGGGCTTCAGCGGCGCCGTCCTGGACGCCACGCTGGCAGCGGGCGTGGAGGACACCCATGTGGCGGAGTCGCCGGCGGAGGTCGTCGAGCAGCTGCGCAAGGGCGCGCGCGTACTGCTGACGCCGCGCATCGACCGCCTGCCCGCCGAGGAGTGGCCCGAGATCGTCGCCGCCACCGAGCGCCTGGGGCTGGACACCCGCCGCTTGGTGCTCTGCACCGACGACATCCACCCGAACATCCTCATGAGCGAGGGCCACCTCGACCAGCGGGTGCGCCTGGCTGTCGAGGCGGGATTCGATCCGCTGACCGCCGTGCAGATGGCGACCCTGAACGCCGCCGAGCTGATGCGCATCGACCGCCACCTCGGCAGCGTGGCGCCCGGTCGCTTCGCCGACCTGGTGCTCCTGGAGAGCCTGGAGGAGTTCGCTCCCTCGACGGTGCTGTACCGCGGCGAAGTGGTCGCCGCCGACGGCGCCCTGGTGCGTACCCCTGACCCCGCGGCCTATCCCGCCTGGTCGACCGGCACGCTGCACGTCGATGTGCCCAGCGCGAACGACCTGGCCCTTCGGGTCGACGTCCCTGACGGGCCGGTGACCGCCAACGCAGTGGCGTTCGGTGCCCCCAAGACCATGCACCGGGTGCAGTTGGAGGCTCGCGGCGGCGTGGTCGATCCCGACAGTGCCGCTGATGTGGCTGCCATCGCGGTGATCGAGCGCCACCACCGAACCGGCAACCTCGGCAAGGGATTCGTCACCGGCCTCGGCATTCGTGGCGGCGCGGTGGCCTCCACGGTCAACCATGACTCGCACAACGTGGTCGTCATCGGGGATTCGCATGCCTCGATGGCGGCCGCCGCCCGGGCGGTCATAGAGGCGCAAGGCGGCTACGCGGTCGCCGTCGGGACCGAGGTGGCCGCGGTGGTGCCGCTGCCGATTGCGGGCCTGCTCTCGCCCGAACCCCTGGAGGCGGTGGGGGAGCGATTGGCCGCCGTGGAGCGGGTCCTGATCGAACAGCTGGGATGCTCGATCGGCTACCGGCCCATCTACGCCCTGAACTTCCTCTGCCTGCCCAACATTCCCGACGTGGGCTTCACCGACCGCGGGATCATCGAGACCGCGACGATGGAGATCGTCGGGCCGCTGGCCCCGGCCTCCCTCTGAGCCGCCCGGCCGGGGCCTCGGGCCGACCCGCCATCGCTCGGTGATGGCGAAAAGAAGCCCCAGCAGTGTACTTCCGCAAGCGGCAGTGGACGGCGGGGAGAATTGCCTGGACTTCTATCACGAGAGCAACGGGAGAGCGGCTAGCCCAGCAGCCGCTGCATGACGGTGCAGTCGAGCCAGCGGCCGAACTTGCGCCCGATCTGGCGCTCGACGCCGACGAGTTCGAAGCCACACTCGGCGTGCAGTCGCACCGACGGCTCGTTCTCGCCGGCGATGCGGGCGATCATGCAGTGGAAGCCGCCCTCGGCGGCGAGCGCCACGAGGTGCTCCACCAGCGCCCGGCCGATGCCCCGCCGCAGACGGTCCCGCCGTACGAACACCGAACTCTCGACGCTCGTGTTGTAGGCCGGCCGGGGCCGGTAGGGCGACAGGGAGGCGAACCCCACGACCTCGCCGTCGCCGACGGCCACGATCACCGAGTGCGCCCCCGAGCGCTCGGCCAGCCACTCCTGCTGCTCGGCCACCGAGCGTGCCCGCAGGTCGAAGACGGTTCGCTCCCGTGTGGCCTCGTGGTTGTAGATGGCGGCGATCGCCTCCGCGTCGCCCCGGTTCGCCAGGCGGATCTCCATCGGTCGAGACGCTACCGCCCCGAGACGACCCTCGAACGAGCGCGTTCACGCTGCCGATTCGGCGTGCGACCACGGGTCGGGGCACCGGTGGGCCCGCTAGCATGTGAGCCGCTCGGCTCCCTTAGCTCAGTCGGCAGAGCGTTTCCATGGTAAGGAAAAGGTCGAGAGTTCGATTCTCTCAGGGAGCTCGCGGGCACGACCCAAACTCCAAGCGGCGTAGCTCAGTTGGTAAGAGCGCTCGACTCATAATCGAGAGGTCGCCAGTTCGATTCTGGCCGCCGCTACCGCACATCCTCTCGGTCCAGCGACCGAGGGCTGTAGGCATCGCGGAGAATATGAACGCTCGTCATCTGCTGAATCGGGACCCGGATGGAGGATCAGCGGGGTGACCGCGCCCGCTCAACCCGCCGACGAGTTCTTGGGTCAGGTTCACCCCCTAACCGTCGCAGGCCTCCCGGATGGCTATGAGTACGGAGTGACGCGCTACGCAGATGTGATTCTGCAACGGGCGTTCCCCGGTCGATTCGAGAATCTGCGGGAGGCCTTGGACAAGTTCGAGCCGACGCTGGACGAACTGATCGCTGGCGGAGGCGCACGAACTGCGTTCGTGAAGCGGTTCGATGACTCGCTCGCCGAAATCCGTGAGCACGGGCAAGAAGTCTGGGGGAAGCAGAACATCACGATCCAGAAGGCCCTTGGTCTGGCTGGCGACGTGGCACCCGTTTCCAGGGTGCGGGGGCATGAGATCGACATATTCGGGGTCGGGTCGTTGGATCGACCGCTGCCGGGTATCGCAGTCGAGATGGAGTGGAACAACAAGGATCCATTCTTCGACCGGGATCTCATCAATTTTCAAGCGCTGCACCGGGAAGGTGCTATCGCCGTCGGCGTCATCGTCACGCGGGGACCTGAGCTTCAAACCCTGATCTCAAGCGTGATCGGTGCTGCGGGCAGGAGTTCCAAGTACGGCGCGTCCACAACACACTGGGACAAGTTGATCCCGCGGATCAACCTTGGTGGCGGGGGTGAGTGTCCGCTCCTGTTGGTTGGGATCCAGCCCGCGCGGATCGAAGGCATCGAGCGAGCCCACGAGGCTCGCGCCGAACTCGACGCCCTCGAACAGATGGGGCGCGACTGGCCGGAGCGATTCGAGTCTCGCAAGAGTGCTGAGGCGGAGGCGAAGTTCCAGAAGAACGAGGTGCTTCGGCGTTTGAACGAATCCCCCGAGCAGCAGACGGCGGCTATGCCGGAAGGTCAGGAATAGGCTGGGTACCGCTTCCCGCGGGGCGTGATCTCATCTTCGGCTTCGGTTCCCCATGACGTCCAGCCCGACCGCGAGTACCGCGCGAACAGTTCCAGGTATGGCCCGGGCGAGCAACTCTCGATGATGTCGTACTGCTCGTCGGGCTTGCGCGAGTGCTCCCGCTTGCGGGTTTCGATCATGTTCACTTGTCGTCTGCCGGGCGCGAGCGTGCGCATGGTTCCTTTGACGCCGAAGAGGATCAGTTCGGTCACGTTTCGGAAGTAGAACCCGACCCCCCGACCGTCGGGCCCACCGTCCTTGCGTCGCTTCGCCCAGACGATGTTGGACTTGTAGGTGAATCCCCAGGACTCCATGACGGCCAGCGCGTCGGCGATGAGGGCATTCGGCGTCCACAGGTACAGGTGGGCGTCCGGGGTGGTTATCTCGCTGATTGGAAGGGCACGAATCGCGGCTGTCGTCATCGTGTCGTAGCGGGACAGCCGCCGGTGCTCCGGGGCGACCTTCCCCGTGCGATTCTGGAACCGCCACGGCGGATCGGCGAGGAGCGTCGAGAACGGCCCGCCCCTGATCTGTTGCAGCTCTGCGGCTGCTTCGGCGACGCTCTCAATCGCTGCGGGGCGTCCATTCTTGGATTTCGGAACAAGGCGCAACTCGCACCCGAGAACTTCCGCGAGCCCCGCGAGCGTCGACACTTGAGGATTGTGGCCGTTGCCGGAGAGTAGGCGTCGAACAGCGGCGGGCTGTGTGTCGGCGATTCGCGCCAGTTCGGTCTTGGACAGGCCAGCCTGGCGACGGGCACTGTCGAGTTCGCCGAGGAGGGTTCGGATCTCCATAGCCTTTGCCAAATGTAACATCGAAGTTACGAACTTCCGGGTATTTCCTAACTGTGGCGACGGACTGGGAACTCCGCCGCAGTCGGCGCCGATGTCGGCGAACAGGGTGGGATCAGTCATCATTCTCTCCCCAGGCACATTTGGTAGGGCGGGTCGTTCGTCGGCGGGGCCGACAAGCCGGTTCGGAGCGAATCGCCCCTCGCAGCGGTACGGGCCGGTGACCGGTGCGCTCAATTTCACCACCCCCCTGCGACAATGATCAGACCGGTTCGCGTTCGTCGAAACTCGTGATGGCGGGTGACTACAGCAGACGATCCGGGACGGTCACCGGACGACCCGACACGGAGTCGGTCAGCGGGTCGACGGTGGGCGCATCCAGGGCCGGTGCGCCCCCGCTGTGGGGATGACCGGGTCGGCTGGGTAACCTGAGGGGTCCCGCACCGCCTGGGTCACATCCGAGGGCAGTAGCTCAACTGGAAGAGCACCGGTCTCCAAAACCGGCGGTTGGGGGTTCGAGTCCCTCCTGCCCTGCCATGGAAATGAACAGACAGTTTCGCCGCATGGCCCGCAAGCAGGGGGCCATCGACGAAGAGGGCGCGCCCGTCGCCGAGCGCCGCCGGCAGCCCACACCGCGCCGCGAGCGAGCCTCGCCGGCGCAATTCATGCGCGAGGTTCGAGCCGAGTTGCGCAAGGTCTCCTGGCCGACCCGCTCGGAGGTCGTCAACTACTCCATCGTCACCCTCGTGGTCGTGGTCATTCTCACGGCTGTGATCGGTGCCCTGGACTACGGCTTCGGCGAGGCAATACTGAAACTCTTCGAGCGATGAGCAGTTCCGTGAGCGAGCAGTCCCCCCCACTCGAGGCCGATCTGGCGGGTGGTGCAGCGCCCCAGGTCGCCGAACCGCCGGCCGAGGCGGTGCTTCCCTCCGGCCCGCTGGCCCCTGACACCGAGGCACCCGGCACCGAGGCACCCGGCAGCGAGCATCCCTATGACGTTCTGAGCGAGGACGAGTTGCATGCCGCCGCGGCGGCTGCCGCCGAGGCCACCGCCGAGGTCGACGAGGAAGTCGTCGCAGTGCCCGACGAGGATCGCCCCTCACGGCGCCCCGGCCGGTGGTACGTCGTGCACACCCAGTCGGGATACGAGAAGAAGGCCAAGCAGGACCTCGAGGCCCGCGTTCGCAGCCTCGACGCCGAGGACCTCATCTACGAGGCCCAGATCCCCACCGAGGACGTCGTGGAGTTCAAGGGCGGGAAGAAGGTGGTCGTGCCGAAGAAGGTCTTCCCCGGCTACCTGCTGGTGCGCTGCCTGCTCACCGACAAGGCCTTCCAGGTCATCAAGGAGACCCCCTCCATCACGGGTTTCGTGGGACACGGACCGAAGCCCACCCCGCTGGGGCGGCGCGACGTGGAGACGTTCCTGGAGACCAAGACGACCGGCGACGAGGCCGTCAAGCGCGGCCGCCCCCGCCTGCAGTTCGAGGCGGGCGAGACGGTGCGGGTGCGCGAGGGGCCCTTCGCGGAGTTGTCGGGGGAGATCATCGACATCAACGCCGAACAGTTGAAGGTCAAGGTGCTGGTCAACATCTTTGGCCGCGAGACCCCGGTCGAGCTGGAATTCTCCCAGGTCGCCAAGCTCTAGCCGCCGCCGCAATCATTCGCAGGAGAGCCGATCATGGCCAAGAAGGTCCTCACAGTCGTCAAGGTCAACATCGAGGCGGGCAAGGCCACCCCGGCGCCGCCGGTGGGGACCGCGCTCGGCCCGCACGGCATCGCCATCATGGACTTCTGCCGGCAGTACAACGACCGCACCGCGGATGCGGCCGGCCAGGTCGTCCCCGTGGAGCTCACGATCTACGAGGACCGGTCCTTCAGCTTCATACTCAAGACGCCTCCGACCTCCTTCCTGGTCCGTGAGGCGGCCGGAGTGGAGAAGGGCGCCGGTGAGGTGGGGCGCGAGTTCGTCGGTTCGATCACCGACGCGCAGCTGACCTCGATCGCCGAGATCAAGCTGCCCGACCTGAACACCGACGACATCGAGATGGCCAAGCGCCAAGTCGCCGGCACCGCCCGCAGCATGGGGGTCCGGGTGGTCCGCGGCTAGTGCCGCCGTCCCCGAGCGCGGTGCACAGCGCGCCGCTCGGGGCAGATTCACAGCAGCCCCGGCGTCCCAGCCCGGGACGCCCAGGGCCGGAGGAGCAGAATGAACAAGGGAAAGCGTTACAGCGACGCCGCTCGCCGCTATGACAGGCAGCGCCTGCACGACGCCGTCGAGGGCCTCGACGTGGTGAAGGGCCTGCCGTCGGCCGGCTTCGACGAGACCGTGGACATGGCCATCCGCCTGGGGGTCGACCCGCGCCGGGCCGAGCAGATGCTGCGTGGGACCGTCTCGCTGCCGTCGGGCACCGGCAAGCAGGTGCGCGTGGCCGTCTTCGCCACCGGCGAGGCCGCCATCGCCGCCCGCGACGCCGGGGCCGACCACGTGGGTGACAACGACCTCGTGGAGGCGATCGGCGAGGGCATGATGGACTTCGACGTGGCCATCGCCACGCCGGACATGATGCCGCTCGTCGGCCGCCTGGGGCGCACGCTGGGGCCCCGCGGCTTGATGCCCAACCCGAAGAGCGGCACCGTGACCACCGATGTGACCAAGGCCGTCGCCGACTTCAAGGGCGGGCGCGTGGGTTACCGCACCGACCGCCAGGGCAACGTGCACGTTCCGATCGGGAAGTTGAGTTTCAGCACCGAGGCGCTGATGGAGAACCTGCGCTCGGTGATGGAGGAGTTGCAGCGGGTGCGGCCCGCGGCCGCCAAGGGTCGTTACGTCCAGAAGGTGACGATCAGTTCCACGATGGGACCGCCGGTCAAGATCGACCCCGCCAGCATCTGAGTCCGCATCGGTACGGTTGGCGCACCGTGGAGGTGGCCTGACCTCCCGCTAGCCTGCGAAGCCCACAACCGAATGCTCGCTGAAGATCTCCGGTGCTCTGAGGAGCTGAAAGGGTACGGCAGCACCCGTGCTGACGCCCGCCTGGTGAGGTGACGCCCCCGACCCCCCGGCGCCGCGCGATCTTCTGCGGCGCCGTTGCCGTTTCCGGCCACCTCCGGCCGGCGGCACCGAAATCCGAACCAAGCCCGGAGACCACCGTGTCCGAGCCATCGAGTGAACACGCGCGACCGCCCCGCCCCGAGAAGGTGGCTGTCGTTGCCGAGATCCGCGAGCGGTTGTCCGCCGCCCAGGGAGCGGTGCTGACCGAGTACCGCGGTCTCGACACGACCGCGATGGCCCAGTTGCGGCACTCGCTCGCCCCGTTCGGCGGCAGCTACAAGGTCTACAAGAACACCCTGATCCGCCTGGCGGCCCGCGAACTGGGGATCGATTGCGAGCACCTCCTGGTGGGACCCACCGCCGTGGCGTTCGTGGAGCCGCTCGCCGACGGCCGCCCCGGGGACACCGCGGCCGTGGCGAAGGCCCTGTTCGACTTCCAGCGCAACGACAAGAGGCTGGTCATCAAGGGCGGCCTGCTGGGCACCGACTCCGTCGGCCCCGAGGCGGTGGAGCACCTGTCCAAGCTGCCTCCTGCCGAGCAACTCCAGGCCCGGTTCGCGGGAGCGCTGGCGAGTCCGCTGCGGCAGATGGCGGGGCTGCTCGGGGCGCCGCTGCAGGAATTCGCCGGACTGGCGGCGGCGCCGGCCCGCGGCTTCGCCGGTCTGCTCCGGGCACTGATCGACGAGCGCTCGGCGGGCTGAGAGCCCGCCGGCTCCTGTCGCCCGCCGGAACGGCCGGCCGGCACAGGCAAAACGCACCGAGACAAGAACAAGGAGAACCATCATGTCCAAGGTCGACGAAGTCCTCGACACCATCAGCGCCATGACCGTGCTGGAGCTGAGCGAGCTGCTCAAGGAGTTCGAGGAGCGCTTCGGGGTCACCGCAGCCGCCCCCGTTGCGGCGATGCCCATGGCCGCACCCGCCGCCGGAGCCGCCGAGGCACCCGCCGCCGAAGAGGAGCAGACCGCCTTCGACGTCGTGCTCGCCGAGGTCGGCGACAAGAAGATCCAGGTCATCAAGGAGGTGCGCGCGCTCACCAACCTGGGGCTGAAGGAGGCCAAGGAATTGGTCGACACCGCTCCCCAGCCGGTGCTGCAGGGCGTGCCGCGCGAGGAGGCCGACGGGGCCAAGGAGGCCCTCGAGGGCGCCGGAGCCGTCATCCAGATCTCCTAGCCCCGCCCGAACCCGGAAGAAACCCGCGGCGGGAGCCGCCACCGGGTTGCCTGCGGCTGCGACGGGCACTACAGTAGACGCGCCGTGCCGCCGCTTCCCGCGTAGTCATCCCCGTTTTCGGCTGTCCGGAAACTCGGGTTCCCAACCTCGTGGCACCGTCGCGCGTCCCCAAGTCGGTCATGTGCTTCCCCAGGAGTGAGACGTGGCATCTCCAGCTGTCGTTCAGCGTTCCCCCTCTGTCGCTCGCCGGCGCTACTCGTTCGGCAATCTCGAGGAGGTTCTCGAGCTTCCCGATCTGATTGCGATCCAGCGTGATTCCTTCGACTGGTTCCTGAACAAGGGCCTGGCGGAGGTCTTCGCGGACATCAGTCCCATCAAGGACTACTCCGAGAACCTGCTCCTGGAGTTCGAATTCGATCCTGATGACGAATTCCTCCTCATGGAGCCCAAGTTCTCCGTGGAGGAGTGCAAGGAGAAGGACATGACCTACAGCGCGCCCGTTTTCGTGCGGGCGCGCTTCCTGAACCGCCATACGGGCGAGATCAAGGAGCAGGTGGTCTTCATGGGGGACTTCCCCAAGATGACCCCCAAGGGCACCTTCATCATCAACGGCACCGAGCGGGTGGTTGTGTCGCAACTCGTGCGGTCGCCCGGCGTCATCTTCCAGCCCGGTGAGCGCTACCGGCTGCGGAACATGTCCAAGCACCAGCTCGTGACCGGGACGATCCATCCCTACCGCGGCGAGTGGATCGAGTTCGACGTCGAGCACCGGCCCGGGCGGGACGTCAGCGCCGGCGTGCGGGTGGCGCGCAAGCGTCGCCTCAGCCTGTTCACGTTCCTGACGGCGCTGGGGTTCGGCGACGAGGACACCTACCCCGGCTTCTTCGACCGCTTCGTGGCCTACTTCGACTTCCTGGCCCCGCAGTGGGAGAACGAGAAGGGCCACGAGTTGTCCCGTGACGACGCCCTCATCGAGATCTACAAGCGGGTGCGGCCCGGCGACCAGCCCAGCGCCGAGGCAGCCCGCGCCTACTTCACCGGCGCCTACTTCGACCCGCGCCGTTACGACCTCTCGCGAGTAGGGCGCTACAAGCTGAACCGCAAGCTCGGCAAGGAGGTCGAGCGCATCCGGGAGATCTTCGACATCGACCTCGAGGCCCCCGAGCCCGGTCAGGCCACCCTGAGCGTCGCCGAACTGCTGGCCACCTCCACCTACCTGCTGCACCTGGTCCGCTACGAGCAGGGCTACCGGCTCGACGACCAGGACCACTTCGCCAACCGCCGGATCCGGTCGGTCGGCGAGCTGATCCAGAACCAGGTGCGGATCGGCCTCTCGCGCATGGAGCGGGTCGTGCGCGAGCGCATGACCACCCAGGACATGGAGGCCATCACCCCCGAGACGCTCATCAACATCCGCCCGGTCGTGGCCGCCATCAAGGAGTTCTTCGGCACCAGCCAGCTCAGCCAGTTCATGGACCAGGTGAACCCCCTGTCGGGGCTGACGCACCGGCGCCGGCTCTCGGCTCTGGGGCCCGGGGGCCTGTCACGGGAGCGCGCCGGCTTCGAGGTGCGCGACGTGCATTTCAGCCACTACGGCCGGATGTGCCCCATCGAGACCCCGGAAGGACCCAACATCGGGCTGATCGGGGCGCTCGCCACCTATGGGCGGATCAACGAGCACGGCTTCATCGAGACGCCGTACCGCGTGGTGCGCGAGAGCCAGGTGACCAACGAGGTGGAGTACCTCACCGCCGACGAGGAGGAGGAGTACGTCGTGGCGCAGGCCAACGCGCCGCTGAACCCCGACGGCACCTTCCGCAACCCGCGCGTGCTGGCACGGCGCTCCCCGCAGGCCGCCTCGCTGGAGGACCTCAAGCTGCAGCTGGAGGAGGAGCACTTCTTCGGCGCCACGACCGAGATCGTCTTCGCCCCGCCCAGCGACATCGAGCGGATGGACGTCTCACCCAAGCAGATCGTCTCGGTGGCGACCGCGCTCATCCCGTTCGTCGAGCACGACGACGCCAACCGGGCGCTGATGGGCGCCAACATGCAGCGCCAGGCCGTGCCGCTGCAGCGCGCCGAGGCTCCCTACATCGGCACCGGCATCGAAAGCCGGGCGGCACGCGACGCGGCCGACGTGATCCTGGCTCTCGACGACGGCGAGGTGATCGATCTCGACGGGCGGGCGATCACGATGCACTACGACAACCTCGGCCGCGTCGAGCACCCGCTGGCGCGCTTCGCCCGTTCCAACCAGGACACCTGCATCCGCCAGCACGCCCTGGTGCAGGCCGGCGACCGGGTCGTCGAGGGCTCACTGCTGGCCGACGGTCCCTCCTCGGATCACGGCGAGCTGGCGCTGGGGAAGAACGTCCTCGTGGCGTACATGTCCTGGGAGGGTTACAACTTCGAGGACGCCATCATCGTCAGCGAACGGCTGGTCCGCGACGACGTTCTCACCTCCATCCACATCCACGAGCACGAGATCGACGCCCGCGAGACCAAGCTCGGAGCCGAGGAGATCACCCGGGACATCCCCAACCTGTCCGACGAGGTGCTCGTCGACCTCGACGACGAGGGCCTCGTGCGCGTGGGCGCCGAGGTGGGCCCCGGCGACATCCTGGTGGGCAAGGTCACGCCCAAGGGCGAGACGGAACTCACCCCCGAGGAGCGCCTGCTGCGCGCCATCTTCGGCGAGAAGGCGCGCGAGGTGCGGGACACCTCGCTGAAGGTCCCCCACGGCGACGCCGGCAAGGTGATCGACGTGAAGGTCTTCCGGCGGGAGGACGACCACGAGCTGCCGCCCGGCGTGAACGAGCTGGTGCGCGTCCACGTGGCGCAGAAGCGCAAGATCAGCGTCGGCGACAAGCTGGCCGGCCGCCACGGCAACAAGGGCGTGATCGCCAGGATCCTGCCGGTCGAGGACATGCCGTTCCTGGCCGACGGCACGCCTGTGGACGTGATCCTGAACCCCCTCGGCGTGCCCTCGCGGATGAACGTGGGTCAGATCCTGGAGGCGCACCTCGGCTACGCGGCTCGCTGGGGATGGCAGCTGAACGGCGAGGCGGTGGGCGACGAGCCGGTGCGCGGCACCGAGAAGAAGACGCGCCCGACCACGCCGCCGTCGGTGTTCATCGAGACGCCGGTCTTCGACGGCGCCCGCTGGGACGACGCCCCGACGCTCGGCCCGACCGGCGACAAGCCGTCCATCCGCGCACTGCTGGAGAACATGCGACCGGAGGCCGAGGACGGGACGCGCCTGGTGGGCGCCGACGGCAAGGCCGTCCTCTACAACGGCCGCACCGGCGAACCCTTCGACCAGCGGGTGACCGTCGGCTACGCCTACATCCTGAAGCTGGCCCACTTGGTGGACGACAAGATCCATGCGCGTTCCACCGGCCCGTACTCGATGATCACCCAGCAGCCGCTGGGCGGGAAGGCGCAGTTCGGGGGCCAGCGGTTCGGCGAGATGGAGGTCTGGGCGCTCGAGGCCTACGGCGCCGCCTACTGCCTGCAGGAATTGCTGACCGTCAAGTCCGACGACGTGCTGGGCCGCGTGAAGGTCTACGAGGCCATCGTCAAGGGCACCAACATGCCCGACCCCGGCATCCCGGAGAGCTTCAAGGTGCTCATCAAGGAGATGCAGGCCCTGTGCATGGAGGTGGAGGTCTACTCGAGCGCTGGCGAGGAGATCGAGATCAAGGAGATCGACGAGGACATCTACTGGACCACCGAGGAACTGGGCATCGACATCTCGCGCCCGGAGCGGGGGTCCGACGAGGAGGATGCCCGTCGCGAGGCCGAACGCCGGGCGCGTGAACTCGCCGGTGACCGGCCGGCCTACGCCGCCAGGAGGGAGATGTAGGGATGGATCAGGATCGCCGGAACACCTCCAGCGCCCTCGACGTCAACGAGTTCGGGCGTCTTCGTATCGGCCTGGCCACGGCGGACTCGATCCGCACGTGGTCCAACGGCGAGGTGAAGAAGCCCGAGACCATCAACTACCGGACCCTCAAGCCGGAGAAGGACGGGCTCTTCTGCGAGAAGATCTTCGGCCCGCAGAAGGACTGGGAGTGCACCTGCGGCAAGTACAAGCGCATTCGCTTCCGCGGCATCATCTGCGAGCGCTGCGGCGTGGAGGTGACCCGCACGAAGGTGCGCCGGGAGCGCATGGGCCACATCGAGCTGGCGGCGCCGGTGGTGCACATCTGGTACCTGCGCGGCACGCGCTCGTGGCTGGCCTACCTGCTGACGGGGACCGAGCCCCGCCAAGAGGTGAAGGCCAAGCAACTCGAGAAGGTCGTCTACTTCGCCGCCCACCTGGTCGTGCACGTGGACGCCGAGCGCCGCGATGCCGATCTGGGTGAACTCGAGCGGGACATGCACGAGGAACTGCGCATCGTCCGCACCGAGTTCGACGAGCGTCGCGACGAGATCCAGCGGGCGCTCGAGGAGGAACTCGCCGAACTCGAGGAGGGCGGCGGGACCGGCGCGGACATCCGCAACCGGCGCGCCGCCGCCGAGCGCGAGCTGGAGGAACTGCAGGAACTGCGCACCGAGGAACTCGAGAAGATCCAGAACGCCTTCGAGATCTTCAGGGATCTCCACTCGCGCCAGATCATCGAGGACGAGGAACTCTGGAGCGAGTTGACGTACCGCTACCAGGACTACTTCGAGGGCGGGATGGGCGCGGACGCCATCGCCCGGCTCATCGACGAGTCCGACTTCGATGCTCAGGAGGAGGAACTGCGCCTGATGGTGTCGCCCCCCGAGGGCACCAAGCCGCTGTCGGCGCAGCGCAAGCACAAGGCGATCCGTCGCCTGCGGATCGTGAGCGCCTTCAACACCCGCGACGAGCACGGGCGCCGGATCAACGACCCGCGGGCGATGATCCTGGACGTGGTGCCGGTCATCCCGCCGGACCTGCGTCCCATGGTGCAACTCGACGGTGGACGGTTCGCCACCTCGGACCTGAACGACCTCTACCGGCGCGTCATCAACCGGAACAACCGCCTGAAGCGCCTGCTGGACCTGGGGGCGCCGGAGATCATCGTCAACAACGAGCGGCGGATGCTGCAGGAGGCCGTGGACGCGCTGTTCGACAATGGCCGCCGGGGCCGCCCGGTCACCGGGCCGGGCAACCGCCCGCTCAAGTCGCTCTCGGACATGCTGAAGGGCAAGCAGGGCCGGTTCCGTCAGAACCTGCTGGGCAAGCGTGTGGACTACTCGGGACGTTCGGTGATCGTCGTGGGGCCCACGCTCAAGTTCCACCAGTGCGGCCTGCCGCGCCTCATGGCACTCGAGCTGTTCAAGCCGTTCGTCATGAAGAACCTCGTGGAGCAGGAGCTGGCGCCGAACATCAAGTCTGCCAAGCGCATGGTCGAGCGCCGCCGTCCGGCGGTCTGGAGCGTCCTGGAGGAGGTCATCAAGGAGCACCCGGTGCTACTGAACCGGGCGCCCACCCTGCACCGACTCGGCATCCAGGCCTTCGAGGCGGTGCTGGTCGGCGGCAAGGCGATCCAGATCCACCCGCTGGTCTGCGCCGCCTTCAACGCCGACTTCGACGGGGATCAGATGGCCGTGCACCTGCCGCTGTCCTCGGAGGCGCAGGCCGAGGCCCGCGTGCTCATGCTCTCGGCCAACAACGTCCTGTCGCCGGCGCACGGCGCACCGCTCGTGACGCCCACCCAGGACATGATCATCGGCACCTACTACCTCACCCTGCTGAATCCCGAGGGGCGTGGTGCCGGCCGGGTCTTCCGCGATGCCGACGAGGTGATGTTCGCCTACGAGGCCGGCCAGGTGGAGTTGCATGCGGCGATCGAGTACCGCGTGCCCGAACTGCAGCGGCCCGCCGCCGGCGGCGAGGATGCGGCCGAGGGCAACGGCAGGGCCGCCTACAAACCCACCACGGTCGGGCGGATCCTGCTGAACCAGCAGCTGCCGGAGGACTTCGGATTCATCAACGAGGAGTTGCGGCGGCCGGCGGTGGGCCGGGTCGTCGAGCGCCTCGCCCGCAACTACCCCAAGGCGGAGGTGGCGCGCAGCCTCGACGGTCTGAAGGACCTGTGCTTCCGGTTCGCCACGCAGTCGGGCCTCACGATCTCCCTCGACGACATCAAGGTGCCGGCCGACAAGCCGCGGATCCTGGAGCGCCGCGAGCGGCAGGCGCAGTCCACGGAGAACCAGTTCCGCCGCGGGATCATCTCCGACGGCGAGCGGCGCCAGAAGGAGATCGAGACCTGGCTGGAGGCCACCCAGGAGGTGCAGGACGAGATGGTCGAGGCCCTGGGCGGCGAGGGCCTCAACCCCCTGAACATGATGGTGGACTCCGGCGCACGCGGGAACATGATGCAGTTGCGTCAGATCGCCGGAATGCGCGGCGTGGTGGCCAACCCGCGCGGCGACATGATCTCCCGACCGATCAAGTCGAACTTCCGCGAGGGGCTGTCGGTGCTGGAGTACTTCATCTCCACGCCGGGCGCACGCAAGGGACTTGTGGACACGGCGCTGCGCACCGCCGACTCCGGCTACCTGACCCGGCGCCTCGTCGACGTTGCGCAGGAACTCATCATCAACGACGAGGACCCGTTCGAGAACAACGAACCGGTGCCGGGGATCCACGTCGATCTTCGCTCCGGCGACCGGCCGCTGGAGGTGCGCCTGCTGGGCCGGGTGCTGGCCGACACCGTCACGCTCGACAACGGGACGGAGATCGCCGCAGGCGAGATGGTGACGCGCCAGCTCATGGAGCACCTCGCCGCCGACTCCGGACTCGAGCGGGTGCGCGTGCTGTCACCGCTCACCGACAACTCCCTCCAGGGGATCTCCGCCAAGTCCTACGGGATGTCGCTCGCCACCGGAGCTCTGATCGAGACGGGCGAAGCGGTCGGCGTGATCGCTGCCCAGTCCATCGGCGAGCCGGGCACCCAGCTGACGATGCGGACGTTCCACACGGGTGGAGCCATGGAGTTGGGACGGTCGGTGAGCGACATCGCCCGCGGCCTGCCCCGCGTCGTGGAGTTGTTCGAGGCCCGGACCCCCAAGGGCAAGGCGACCCTGGCGAGGAGTTCGGGTGTCCTGCGCGTCGACGAGCCCGACGGCCAGCAGCAGCGGCTGCGCGTGGTCGCCTCCGACGGCAGCGAGGAGAAGCACGTCGCCGTCGTGGGGGCGCGCTTGGAGTTCGCCGACGGCGGCGAGGTCGAGGCCGGTGACGTGCTCGTCGAGGGCAACGTGGACCCGAAGGAACTGCTGGAGATCAAGGGCCTGCGCGCCGTGCAGCAGTACCTCGTGGACGAGGTGCAGGCCGTCTATCGCGAGCAGGGCGTGTCGATCCACGACAAGCACATCGAATTGATCGTGCGCCAGATGACCCGGCGGGTGCTGGTTCAGGAGTCCGGCGACTCGGATTTCCTGCCCGGCGAGCGGGTCGACGCCCGCCGTTACCGGGACGCCAACCGGCAGCTCATTACCGAGGAGAAGCGCCCGGCGCAGGGTCGTCCCGAACTCATGGGAATCACGAAGGCCTCGCTGGCGACAGATTCGTGGCTCTCGGCCGCCTCCTTCCAGACGACGACGCAGGTACTCACCGAGTCCGCCATCGAGTCGCGCAGCGACGATCTGAGCGGGCTCAAGGAGAACATCATGATCGGCAAGCTGATCCCGGCGGGCACCGGTATCGCCAAGTACCGCAACGTCGCGCCGCACGCCCCCGATTACGTGCCGATGGAGGTCTACTCCGAGGAATACGACGAGTTCGCGGAGGGGTACGCGGACGTCTTCGGCGTGGCGCCGGAGACGAATGAGGCGGTGGAGCCGGACGAGTCTCCGGAACTCGCCGCCGAGACCGCCGGGTTGTGAACAAGGTCGCCCGCTCGTAGTCTGAAATGTCGGCTTCGGCCTGTCCCCGGACGTGCTCGCCGAGAAAAACCGCTGCTAGAGGCACCTGATCGAGCCCGGCCCGGCCCACGGAGTGTGGACCGTTGCGCGGGCCGCCCCGGTTCCCGACCAGTGCTCATCTGCAACCGATACCCGCTACATCCAACCGGACATCCAGGAGTTCCACCCAACCGTGCCCACCATCCAGCAACTCGTGCGCAAGGGACGCCGGTCCAAGTCCCGCAAGGACAGCACGCCGGCTCTCAAGGGCGCGCCCCAGCGGCGGGGGGTGTGCACGCGGGTCTACACAACCACTCCCAAGAAGCCGAACTCAGCGCTGCGGAAGGTGGCGCGAGTGCGCCTCACGAGCGGGATCGAGGTGACCGCCTACATCCCCGGTGAGGGACACAACCTGCAGGAGCATTCCATCGTGCTGGTGCGCGGCGGCCGGGTGAAGGACATCCCGGGCGTACGCTACAAGGTCATCCGCGGGGCCCTGGACTCCAGCGGTGTGGACGAGCGCCGGCAGGCTCGCAGCCGCTACGGCGCCAAGAAGGACTGACGAGATGCCCCGCCGAGGTCCACCCCCGCGCCGGGAAATGCGGCCCGATCCGGTCTACGACTCGGTACTGGTCACGCAGTTCGTCAACAAGGTGCTCCAGCGCGGCAAGCGGTCGCTGGCCGAGCGCATCGTCTACGACGCCCTCTCGACGGTGGGCGAGCGCACCGGCGCAGAGCCCGCCGTCGTCCTGAAGCGCGCCGTGGAGAACGTGAAGCCGCAGCTGGAAGTGCGCAGCCGGAGGGTGGGCGGTGCCACCTACCAGGTGCCCGTCGACGTGCGGCCACGCCGCCAGACCACCCTGGCGATCCGCTGGATCGTGGGCTACGCCCGGGACCGCCGCGAGCGCACGATGGCGGCTCGCCTTGCAGGAGAGCTACTCGACGCCTCGAACAACACCGGGGCGTCCATCAAGCGCAAAGAGGACCTGCACAAGATGGCGGAGTCCAACAAGGCCTTCGCCCACTATCGCTGGTAGTGGGAGCACGATTCGTCATGGTTGCGTAACCATGGACGCATCTGACCGTCACCGCGCCTGATTGACTTCCGACCGGCTCGGTGACGTGCTCACCGCCGGTAACCGGGGCCCGATCCCGCCGGCCCCGAGCCCCGACCGGAGCCCTTGCCCCGATCCTCCCGCGGAGAACTCCATCATGTCTCCACATCCTCTCGAACGAACTCGCAACATCGGCATCATGGCCCACATCGACGCGGGCAAGACCACCACAACCGAGCGCTTCCTGTACTACGCAGGCGTGAACTACAAGCTCGGCGAGGTGCATGACGGCGCCGCCACGATGGACTGGATGGCCCAGGAGCAGGAGCGGGGCATCACGATCACCGCAGCCGCCA
>JAPOVS010000028.1 GCA_026708055.1 bacterium
TGCTGGACGCCGTCCACGTCGCGGTCGTCGCCGATTGGCGGCAAGCCGGGTGGGCGCTTCCCCCTGTTGGCCGGTCAGGTGGTTAGGGTGGGGTTGGTTCTCTCGGTGTGACGGTAGTTGAGTTCGTATTGTGCCGGTGTGGGGAATCCGAGGCTGGTGTGGCGCCGGTGGGTGTTGTAGCGGGCGAGCCATTCGAGGATCGACCGGCGGGCGCCGGCGCGGTCGGGGTAGCGGCGCCGGTTGAGGGGTTCTCGCTTGAGGCTGGAGAAGAACGCTTCGGCGGCGGCGTTGTCCGCTGAGGGTCCGACCCGGCCGGCGGACTGGGCGAGACCCCAGCCGGCGGCGGCGTTGCGGAGCTTGCCGGCGAGGTCTGGCTGCCGTGGTCGGAGTGGAAGATGATGCCGGCGGTGCGGCCTGCGCGTGCGTTGGCGGCCATGTCGAGCGCGGCCGCGACGAGGCGGGTGTCGATGCGGTCTCCCATGGCGTAGCCCACCGGCCGGCGGCTGCCCACGTCTGACACGGCCGCCAGGTACAGCCAGCCCTCGCCGGTGCGTATGTAGGTGATGTCCGAGCGCCGGGCCCGGTCCGGGGCGCCGGGGGAGAACCGGCGACCGAGCAGGTCCGGCGGCTTCGGCGCCGACGGCGACGGTGTGGTGGCGCGCTCGGGGCGGCGGGGGCGGATCCCGGCGATCCGGTGGGCTCTCATGAGCCGCTGGCGCGCTCGGCGTTCACTTGGCGGCCCCTGTCTCCCAGCTCCGCGGCCACACGGGGCGACCCGTAGGCCCCGTCGGAGGCGGCGCGGATCTCCCTGATTCCTGCGACCAGGGTCGCCTCGGCGCGCTCTCGGGCCGTCGGCGCGGCCCCCTGGGCGGCGCGCCGGTCATAGAACGCCTGGCGGCTCGCACCTGCTGTGGCGCAGCACAGCACCGTCGGGAACCCTTCGGCCCCCCGGGCGGCGACCCGCCGATAGCGGGTCACTGTCCCGACTCCTTCACCCAGCCGCCGCCGCTCGTTTGAGCAGATCACGCTCCATGCGCAACTGGGCGTTCTCGCGGCGCAGCCGCGCCGGCTCGGCCCGCTCGCCGGTGGCGAGCCCCTCACGCTCGCCGCGGCCGACCCGCGCCCGGCGCGCCCAGTTGCCCAGATTCGACTCCCCGATCCCCAACGCCCGGGCCACCGACGCGATGCTGCGGCCCTCATCGACCACCAGCGCCACCGCGTCAGCCTTGAACTCCTTCGGGAACGACCTCCGCGCCCGGCCCGGCTCCAACACCGGCCCCGACCGACTGGCCTCTCGCATCCTTGACACGGCTACCTCCCAATCGACGTGACCGGCCAACGGGGGGAGGCACCAACGGCACAACGCCGCCGTCGTCTGCGTCGCCCGACGCCGCTGCAACATCATCCTCGCCATGCTCAAAACCCAAACCCCCCACCAGCCACCCCAACCCCTGCCCGCCTAGAAAAGGCTCGACAACAAGACAGGGACACCCCCCAAGCCCTCAACGAACACCTACGCCGCGCCCAACAAGACACTGTTGCCACGACCGGCTGAATCCGGTCAATACCTGTCGATCCGCTACACCGAACGCCTCGCCGCCAACGACATCGTCGCCTCGGTCCCTCACGGGGCGACAGCTACGACAACGCCCCCGCCGAGGCCACCATCGGGCTCGACAAGACCGAACTCGTGCGCCACCGCGGCCCCCGGCGGAGCCTCGACGACCTCGAACCGGCGACTTTGGAATGCGTCGACCGGTTCAACCGCCGGCGCATCCACCACCACAACACCGGCCGCGTCCCCCCAGCCGACGCCGAGCACCCCCACTACCGTCAACACCACCCAGGCCACCAGGCCACGACCCAAACCAAACAGCCCGCATGAAACCCGGGGAGGTTCACAACCGCCAGTGGGGCGCCGACGGCGTGCGGGTCCGCCACCTCGAGGACGTGGGGCCGGCTCTGACGGCAGCGATCGACGCCCAGATGAACGCCGGGCGCACCACCGTCCTGGAGGTGATGTGCACCAAGGAGCTGGGCGACCCGTTCCGCAAGGACGCCCTCAGCCGCTCCGTCCGCTACCTGGAGAAGTACGCCGACTACACCTGACCGCGCCGCAGGCCATCGTCGGATGTGGCCGGCGGTTCATCGGTCGGCTTCACACTTGATCTGGGGACGGCCGCTCCCGGGCGCTGCGGTGGTAGCGGCGTCGAGGAGATCCTGTGTGACGGCGGCGCCCGGGTCGGGCTGATCGGCCGGCTTGTTGAAGTGTGACAGGACGTTGATGCCGAGGTGCGCGTAAGCGGCGGCGAGGTCGCTGCACAGAGGCTCGAAATGCGCCTTCCACATCGCCCACGTGTCGCCCGGGCGCAACGTCGCCGCCGCGTCGGCGATCGCTTGCGCGGCGAGGCGGAAGTCCTCGATGCTCGGCAGCGGGGGCGCCGCGAGCGGGGCCGCGCCGCCGGGTCCATCGACGTTGCACCGGACCTGTGACGTGGACGCTGTGGGATCCGCTTCGGTTGCCGAGACGAGGCCCGCCCCGCTGATCGGATCGGCCCCGCCGGCCGCCGTCGGCCACGCGAATGCCGCGTCCATCTCCACGGCGACATCGGCGTAGAGGATCGCCAGCCGCGCGCACCGCGCGGAGAAGTAGCTCTCCCAGTCCGCCCACGTCGCTGTGCGCGGATTCGCCGGGGTCGCCGCCCGCGCCTGCCGCTCGACCTCCAGAGCCGCCACCGCCGCCGCGGTCCGCCGCGCCGGTGAGGCGCTGATCTGCTCCGCGGTGTCGTCGGCGACGTGCTGCACCAGAACCACCGCCAGCGCTGCGAGGCCCGCCAGAGCCGCCACAACCAGCAGCCACTCCAACGCCACCAACCCAGACTCGCCGGCGCGACCCCCACGCCGCGCCCTCATCCGGGTCGAAACACCGACGTCTTCACCGCAGCATGATCAGATGGGTCCGGCGGGGTCACGTGTCGTTGTCGCCTTGGAGGTCGGTGGCGATGGCGCCCCAGCAGGTGGCGGTGCGGTCGCTGCGCAGCGCGCACGAGTGGGAGAGGCCGGCGGCGACGGCTATGTAGGCGCCGGCGGGCGCGTCGGTCTGGCCGTCCTCGTTGTTTCCCCAGCAGGCGACGGTGGCGTCGGCGCGCAGCGCGCAGGAATGCCTGCCGGCGGTGGAGATCGCCGTGAACGTGCCGGCGGGGTCGTCGATCTCGCCGTATATATTCCTTCCCCAGCAGGCGATGGTGGCGTTCGTGCGTATCCCGCAGGAATGCCCGACACCGGCGGTCACCGCCGTGAAGGTGCCGCCCGGCGAGGGGTGGTTCCACCAGCGGCCCCAACACTCCACGGTGGCGTCGGGGCGCAGCCCGCAGGCGTGGCCGCTGCTGGTGACGAGCGCGGTGAAGGCGCCCGCCGGCGGGTCGGTTCGGGCGAGACGATTCTCGCCCCAGCACGCCGCGGCGCCGTCGCGGCGCAGCGCGCACGCGCCCGAACCGCCGAGAGACACGGCGACGAACTCGCCCGCCGGCGGGTCCAACTCGTCGTAGGGGAGCCCTCCCCAGCAAGCGATGGCGCCGTCGGGGCGCAGCGCGCACCCATGAAAGCTGCCGACGGAGACCGCCACGAACGAGCCCGCCGGCGGGCTGGTGTTGCCGGAGTAGACGCCATTCGGAATGTGGTGCCCTCCCCAGCAGCCGATCGCGGCGTCGGGGCGCAACCCGCACGCATAACTCAAGCCGGCGGAGATATCCACGAACGGGCCGCCGCCCGGCGCGTCCGACTGGCCGTAGAGGATCCCCCCCCAGCAGGCGATGGCGCCGTCGGGGCGCAGCCCGCACGAATGACCGCCGCCGGCAGAGACGGCGGTGAACTCGCCCGCCGGCGCGTCGACGCCGCCCCACTCGTTCAATCCCCAGCACACAACGGTGGCGTCGGGGCGCAGCCCGCACGAATGGTCCCGCCCGACAGAGACCGTGGCGAACTCGCCCTCCGGGGCGTAGGTGGGGACGACCGTTCTGGCCCATCCCCAGCAGGCGATGGCGCCGTCGGGGCGCACCCCGCACGAACGGTCCCATCCGGCGCTCACTGACGTGAACTCGCCCGCCGGCGCGTAGACTTGGCGGCCGTACTCGTTCTTTCCCCAGCACGCGATGGTGGCGTCGGAGCGCAGCGCGCACGAATGACCGTCGCCGGCGGACACAGCGGTGAACTCGCCTGTCGGCGCGTCGGTCTCGCCGTGCTTGTTCCATCCCCAGCACACGACGCTGGAGTCGGGGCGCAGCCCACACGAATGAGTGCCGCCCGCGGACACCGCGGCGAACGCTCCCGACGGCGCGTCGGCCTGGCCGAAGTCGTTCCAGCCCCAGCACGCGACGCTGGCGTCGCCGCGCAGCCCGCACGAATGCAACCCGCCGGCGGACACCGCGGTGAAGGAGCCTCGCGGGGGCCTGGCCCCGCCGTGGTCGTTCCGCCCCCAACACGTCACAGTGGCGTCGCCGCGCAGCCCGCACGAATGATAATCGCCGGCGGAGACCGCCGTGAACGCATACACGACCGGGGCCCCGACATCCGTCGGCAGCGGCGGAACCTCAAGCGGTACCACCAACTCGGGCACGGGTTCCAACGGCTCCGGTGCCGGTTCGTTCTCCGGGAGTTCCCGCACCGTCTGCGGGGCGGTCGTGTCGGGCGGGCTCGTGTTGGCGCAGGTCGCCGCGAGCAGGGCCAGGCCAACGAAGCCCAAGGCGAGCCGGTCGAGGCGTTTGGTGGGTGTGTGGTGTGTGGACTTGGGGGGTTCGGGGTTGACAGGTGCGTCGGCTGGGATTGTGTGTGTGGCGGGGATGAGGGGTGGGGGGGTGTGGGGGTTCATGTGGGACGCTTGGGGGTGGCTGGCGTGGTGTCAGGGGTTCGGTGTGGTGGGCGGGTTCAGTCGGCAGGTATGTGCGGTTTCGTCGTCGTGGACGGTCTTGTGGAGGGTGTAGCCCTTGGGGCATTCGTGGGTGGTGATGGTGAGGGCGGTCTTGGTGATGGTGCGCTCGCAGGTGTGTTTGACGGTGCCGGCGACGTGGTCCTCGTAGAGTCGGTAGGGAGGTTCGCCGGCGGGGACCTTTCGGCAGCTGGCCGGTGTGGTGGTTACGGTGGCGGCGATGGTGTCGGTCTTTGTGCAGGTGGGCGGGTCGGCGGGGTCGGCCGGCTCGACGCGGGCGTGGGCGGCGGGGCAGGCGTAGATCGTGGGCCGGATGGGGGCTCGGGTGGTGACTTTGACGCAGCTCTGGCCTGAGAGGGTGTAGCCTGGGGGCGCGTCGTCGCAGTCGTAGCTGACGGTGGGCGCGGCGGTCAGGACGCAGTCCGTGCCCGACAGGGTCCCCGCGCTGCACGAATAGGTCGTCGTGGTCTTCGGCGTGGCCGTCAGGACGCAGTCCGTGCCCGACAGGGTCCCCGCGCTGCACGAATAGGTCGTCGTGGTCTTCGGCGTGGCCGTCAGGACGCAGTCCGTGCCCGACAGGGTCCCCGCGCTGCACGAATAGGTCGTCGTGGTCTTCGGCGTGGCCGTCAGGACGCAGTCCGTGCCCGACAGGGTCCCCGCGCTGCACGAATAGGTCGTCGTGGTCTTCGGCGTGGCCGTCAGGACGCAGTCCGTGCCCGACAGGGTCCCCGCGCTGCACGAATAGGTCGTCGTGGTCTTCGGCGTGGCCGTCAGGACGCAGTCCGTGCCCGACAGGGTCCCCGCGCTGCACGAATAGGTGACCGTGGCGGCGGCGGTGAGTTTCTTGCGGCACAGATGGAAAAGGCCGTTGTAGACGATCGTGTAGCCCGCCGGGCACGCCGTGCCCGTCAGGCTGGCGTAGACGTACCTGTAACAGGAAGTGCCGTCGAGGGTGTAGCCCGACGGGCAGGAGTACGCCGCCGTCGCCGCCACGGTCTTGCGGCAATAGCGGGTGATCGCGCCGCCCAGCAGTTTCGACACCAGCCGGTACCCCGACCTGCACTCATAGGTCGTCTCCGCGGTCGCCGGCGCCGACTTCTCGCACCGATACCCCGCCACGCCCGGCTGCACGAAGAACCTCGCCAAGCGGTAGTCCCCCGAACACGAACGCGTCACCGTCGCCGTCGCCGGGACCGACTTGCGGCAATACTGGCCACCCAACGGGATCCTCACCAGCGAATACCCCTGCGGGCACGAGTTCGTCGTCTCCGCGGTCGCCGGCGCCGACTTCTCGCACCGATACCCCGCCACGCCCGGCTGCACGAAGAACCTCGCCAAGCGGTAGTCCCCCGAACACGAACGCGTCGCCGACGCCGGCACCGAGTCGGTCTTCGAGCAGGACGCCCCGCCACCGACCGGCGTGTATCCCTCCTCGCACTCCGGGTCCCCAAGGCTCGCCGTCGGCGCCGTGACCAGCGTCCGCCGGCACTTCTCCACACCGCCAACATGCACCACCGCATAGGGGGGCTTCCCGCTCGGGCAGCCCGCAACCCGCTCCCCCGGCGTCACCGGCACCGAATCCGGGCGATCACACACGAACCCCGCACCGACAGACCGCAACGCCCAGGGATGCCCATCCTCCGGACACACCCCCGACACCTCGACGATCGGATCCACCGCCACAGGAACCGTGCACGAACCAGCTCCACCAAAGCTCCGACTAGGAGTTGGAACACTCTCCTCCGCCCTCCGCGTATTGCCGCCCGGCGTCTGGAACCTCGCGGTCACCTGCTCGGACAGTTCACTGCGCATCCGCACACCCGCGCGCGCCGCTTGGACGCGGAAACGATGAGTCAACCGCGCTGGCAGGCCCGGAATCGTGGCTCGCACCGAGCAACTGCTCGGATCGGCGTCGACCCGATCGGTCCTGAACGGCGTCGCCGCGCGAAAGCGATAAACATGGACGTAGTAATCTGTCGCGCCGGGCACCGAACTCCACGACAGCACGACGTTCTGACCCTCCACCGTCGCGCTCACGTTCAGCGGCTTGGAGGGTGGACCGTACACAAGCGCTGGCGTGCCCAATGACCATAGATCGTCGTCGAAGTCAAACTGCCATGTCGCATTTTTTTGCGCTCCGCGCCGCGATATCTGCTCAATATCGCCGCGGGTGATACCGAATACTGCGAACTCGTGGCCCGTGATACCAGCGAGCGTAGCGCCGATCGATAGTTTCTGCACAAGCACGTCCTGCCCGTCGTCGTCTTGTACGGTTACTTCACCGGGGACAAGCCATTCTCCCACGAAGTCCCGGCTGAACCAGCCCCGATACTCCCACGGATCGGTCGAGCCCATCCTATGGCGGAACACCACATAGCGCTCCGCATTGCTCACATACCTTATTCCGTCGCCTCCTTCACCCGTATCCCCCGGCGGAGCGCCCGAATATAACCTCCACCCGTTCGAGCCATGCCTGACGAACGTCATCCACAAGCGCCCACCGGGATGATAGAGCGCATGCAGGTCCTTTAGATCCCGCGTTTGAATATCATAAGCCCTGCAAGTATCGAATGCCATCACAGACTTGTAGTGATCGCTGTTATTGCAGCTCTCTTCATTTGTAGCATAGTAATCTCCTAAGCCCAAGGCGTGCCCCAGCTCTTCTATCATGACTCGCCGCTTTATTGCTGCTGTCAGTGTTACCCCATTCGGACCCTCGTTATTGTTGCCAGCCATAGACGTGTAACTCCACGAGATGTAGATCTTGCCGCCAACAATAGTAGGAGGATTATCGCCTCGGATTAACGATGTCGCGCATGCCGCAGTTGATTCAGAGGGAGCAGTGCAGTAGCGGCTGATAGTGCCGTCACTAACGTATAGCACCTCAAGGACTAGTTTCTCGCCTGTCGGGCAGGACTCCTCCCACTTGAAGAGATCTCGCGCGAAGCCCGGGCGCTCCGTTCGAATTATGAGGTTCCAAGCGTTGATGCCGTTCTTGATGTCATTCTTGAATTTTGTGCTATCTTGTCGATTGCATACCGAGATTGGCTGGCCGTAGACCATGTTGGGGTGGACGGCGACAATCGCTTCCTTAGGAAGGCCACTATAGGGTCGCCAGTGTTTTTGGCTGGCACCATAGTTGAGATTTGGATTGCCGATGGTGAGTTGGTTGAAAAGTGTGTTTGTTCCGGTTGCGTCGGCTATGCGGGTGTTGGCGTTGGTGCTTCTGGGGGTGCTGGTGGGGATGTTTCGGCGGATTTCTTGACCGGTGATCCAGTCAAGGACGAGTTCGGCACCGGTTGTCGGTTCGGTGAAGTGCGCCGTGTTGCTTGAGCTGAGGCCGGTGAATTGCAGGGTGAGGCCAGCGGGAAGGGTCATGAGGACCCAGTCGTCTTTGGTGCCGAGGACGTAGGTTTTTCCGGGGTGCATTTGGCCGCCGTTGTATTCCGTGGTGTAGGCGTCCTCGGCTACTTCGATTCGGATGTTCGTGGTGGCGGTGGCGCCGGTGTTGTCGGTGGCGGTGATGGTGAGGGTGCGGGGACCGGCTTCGACGACGTTGACGTCGGGTCCGGCGGTGGCGAGGTCGGTGCCGCGTTGGGCGCAGGGGGTCCTGAGGGTGCCGGTGGGTCCGGTGCGGGCGGCGTCGGGGGCGTCGGGGCTGGTGATGACATAGGGGGGCGCGCCGCCGGTGACGTGGTAGGTGACGTCGATGTGGCCGACGCCCCGTCGGCCGCCAGTGGGAGTGAGTGTGCCTTCGGAGCCGAGGCAGTGGGAGGGCGCGTTGACGGCGACGGTGAGTTTCTCAGGGGCCTTGACGGTGACGGGGAGGGTGGCGGCGGCGCGCCCGGCCGCGTTGGCGGCGACCAGGGTGACCGTGGCGGCGCCGGCGGCGACGCCTGTGAGGGTGACTGTCGAGCCGTCAGCGGTGGCGGTGAGTCTGGTGGTGTCGCTGCTGGTGGCGGTGTAGGCAGCGACGATTCCGGTGAAGGCGTCGGCGATGTGGAGGGGGAGCTCTTCGCCGACGGCGATGGTGCGCGCAGCGGGCGTGCTGGCTCTTCGGGGCGCGGTGAGGGCGCTGATCGTGACGTTGAAGGACCGGGCGGCGCGCCCGGCGGCGTTGACGGCGGTCACGGTGACCGTCGTGGATCCGACCGCGACGCCGCGGAGGGAGAGTGCTGCACCGTCGACGGTGGCGGTGAGCTTGTCGGTGTCGCCGGAGGCGGCGGTGTAGGTGTCGATGCGCCCGTTGAAGCCGGCGGCGACGACCACGGCGCGGGTCTCGGTGACTTGGAGGGTCTGTGCGGCGAGCGGGGCGGCGAGTGTCGGCGCGGGCGGCAGGGTCACGGTCACGGCGATGGTCTGGGTAGCGCTGCCTCCGGCGTTGGCGGCGACAACGATGACCGTGGCGGTGCCGGCGGCGACGCCGGTGAGCGTGATCACCGAACCCGCCAGGGCGACGTCCAGGACCGCGCCGTTGCTGGAGGTGACCGCATAGGAGTCGACGGTGTCGGTGAAGGCGCCCGCCGCGTCGACGGTGGCGCTGTCGCCAGCGGTGAGGGTCCGCGCGGCGAGCGCGCCGGTCGCTCGGGGCGCGGGTGGGTTGACGGTGACGGCGATGGTCTGGCTGGCGCTGCCGACGGTGTTGGCGGCGGTGACGGTCACTATCGCCCGGCCCTGGGCGACGCCGGTGAGGGTGAGGACCGATCCGCTGACGGTCGCGGTCACTGCGGCGGTGTCGCTCGAAGCAGCGCTGTAGGTGTCGACGGCGCCGTTGAATGCGCCGGCCACGTCCACGCTGGCGGTGCCGCCGGCGGTGAGGGTCTGCGCGGGGAGGGCGCCGGCGGCTTGGGGCGCGGCGGCGTTGACGGTCACCGCGAAGGACTGCGTCGCGCTGCCGGCGGCGTTGGTCGCGGTGACGGTGACTGTGGCGGTGCCGGCGGCGACGCCGTTGAGCGTCACGACCGAACCGCTGACAGTCGCGGTCAGCACCGCGGTGTCGCTGCTTGCGGCGGTGTAGGTGTCGACGGTGCCGTTGAACGCCGCGGAGACGTCGATTTGCGCGGCGGCGGCGCGTGCGGGGATCCGCTGCGCGGCGGGCGCGGCGCCCCTTGTCGGCGCCGCGAGCGCGAGGGAGACGCTGAGGGTGTAGTCGGCTTGGACCCGGGGCGAGCGGGCGGCGGTCTCGACGGTGTAGGCGCCGGGCTGCAGGACCTGCCGGATCGTGGGGTTCGACGCGGCGCGGTCGTGGCCCACCGAGGCGAGCAGGCGCCCGCCGGTCCCGGCGCCGCCCAGCAGGTACAGGCGCGCCGGGGAGGCGCTGGTGAGGGCGATGCGCGCCTCGCCCGCCTCGGGCACTGTGAAGGTGGCGTAGTCGGCGTAGTAGCGGACCGCGCGGCTCGTCGTGGCGCGCAGGGACCGGCAGCCGTCGCCGCGCGCCCATGAGCCGCTGCGGGCGGCGGCCGACCCGGCCGCGACGGCGCCGAGGGGGGTGACGCACGCCGCCGGGGGGGTGAGGGCCATCGAGTCGATGCTCACGCTGAAGTCCCCCTCCCGGCCCGGGCGGTGCGTCGTGGCCGCGATCGTGTAGGCGCCGGGCTGCAATGTCGCCCACCCCGACGCCGCGGCGGCGCCGGGGTTGCCCCGCCGGGCGATGACGCGCCCCCCGGTTCCGGTGCCTTCGAGGAGGTGCAGGTACTTGCCCTGGGCGGCGGACAGCGCGAACCGCGCCTCCAGCGCCTCGGTCACCGTGAAGGTGTAGTACCGCGCGTAGTGGCGCACGGCCGGGCTGCTCGCTAGGTGCACCGACCGGCACCCGTCGCCGCGGTCCCACGAGCCGTTCTCAGTCGCGACCGACCCCGCGGCGAGGGCGCCCAGCGAGGCCGTGCACGCCGCCGGGGGCGACAGCGCCATCGAGTCGATGCTCACGCTGAAGCCCCCCTCCCTGCCCGGGTGGTACGTCGTCGCCTCCAGGGTGTAGTCGCCGGGCTGCAAGGCCTCCCACAGCGACGCCGACGCCGCCCGGGGGGTGCCCGCCGAGTCCAGGACGCGCCCCCCCGTGCCGGCGCCCTCCAGGAGGTACAGGCGCCTGCTCTGGGGACTCGACAACCGGAACCACGCCTCCAGCGGCTCGGCGACCGTGAACGAATAGTACCGCGCCGCGTAGCGCGCCGACAGGGCGCCCGCGCGGTGCGCCGACCGGCACCCCCCGCCGCGCGCCCACGACCCGGACTTGGCCACGACCGACCCCGCCGCCAGGGTCCCCAGCGCCACCACGCAGCCCGCCGGCAGCACCTTCACGGCGAAAGCCTGCGCGGCGCTGCCCGCGGTGTTCGCGGCGGTGACCGTCACGGTGGTGGACCCCGCGCCGACGGGCGTGACGGTGACCGCCGAACCCGACGCCGACACCGACACCACCGCCGCGTCCGCGCTGCTGGCGCGGTAGGAGGCGACGGCCCCGGTGAAATAGTCCGCCGCAGCGATGGTGCGCGCCGCGCCACCCACGGACAACTCCACACCCGGCACGCTCCCGGTCGCCGCAGGCGCCGCCACCTGCGCGATCACATGCTCGGCGGGAACCACCGCGCCCCCCACGGCGCCGGCCAACAGCGCCGCCGACACCACCCACGACACCAAAGCCCACCGACGCTGCACGCCAACGCTGCCCATGACCCGCTCCTCCGCGCCGCTGCCTGGGAGAGACGCCGGCCCTCGGCCGGCACAGCATGTCTAGCACACTCTGAGCAGAAAAACTATATTTAGTTGCTAAAATACAGTATTCCTGTGAGATGGCTGCCTGCCCCGTCTGTGCCTACGGGCCCGACCGACACCGGCGACGACCACGCCGGGCGCATCACGCGCTCCAGCCGCCCAGCCGTCCTGTGACGATCCACGAACCTCCCCGAATTGCGCCGCGCGCGGTGGACCGACATCGACAACGGCGGGGCGGCGAGGTGGGCTCGGTCCGCGCCGCGCGGGGGGCTCGGCGGCGGGTGGGGACAGCATTGTTGTTGGTGGTCGCGCTGTTGGCGCCGGTCGTCGCGGTCGTCGGGTCCGTTGACGCGCAGCCGCCGCGGCCCGCCGGCTCGGTCCGGCCGCTCGGTGTGCCGGTAGATCCGGACAATCCGGGGCTCTACGACTATTTCTGGGACTCGGCCACTCGGGCGTTCACCCCCGTGGACGACTTCGTGCGCGTGGCGCCCGGCGCCACCGTCGACCTGCACATGCGCGCCAACGACGCCGCGGGCTTCGGGGTGTGCCCCAGCCAGGAGGCGGGAGTTGTGGTCACCTTGCAGCAGTGTCGTGACCGGTCGTTGCACGTCTCCGCGGGCGGTACCTGCGGGGCAGCGGCCGAGTACGCAAACGGTGCCGGGGATCACGTTCTCGGCCACCGGCACGTGATCACCCTGTGCGGCGGCGTGTACGCCCTCGACGGCCTGACCATGCTCGAAGGTGGTGCCTACGCCGAGGTCGCCCCCAAGCAGGGAGCCATCACGAGCATGTCCGCACACGGCGCCGCGCCGCGTGGGGTCGTCGCTGTGACGGGCAGGACGCTCGGTGTCGCCCGGGCCGAGTACTGCATGACGAGTCTCCCCGCTCCGTGCCGGCGGTGGGCGATGATCGACATCGTCGTCGAGCCGCCGGGCTGGGCCGACGCCCGCGTCGTGGGGGTCGACGACGAGTACCGCCTCGAGTTGGACTGGTCGCAGCAGATCGCCGTGCTGCGGGCGCGAGAGCGCGGTTCCGGCGCACTCTGGAGCGACGCGGGCGCCGTCGGCGCCTACTGCTGCCTCGCGAATCTCGACTCGTGGAGTTTCGACCTGCGATTGCCGGTCATGGTCGGCAGCGAGAACGTCGCGACGGGCCGGGACGAGGTCGTGTTCTACGACGCGGCGGGAGCGGCGCTGGGCCGGACGCCGTGCCTGCCCCTGTACTGCGACCAGATCGTCCCCAAGAACCCGGCCGTCACGCGTTGGCAGGCCGGTGCGGCCGGCTCGATCGGCGTGGACGTGGAGGCGGTCGGCAAGAGCCTGCACGTCGCCCTGTGGGGCGACCCGACCGGCCAGGCGGGCGTCGGGCCCCGGTCCGGCGGCGTCGTCACGCCGGTGATCAGCTACTGCCTGGCGCACTGGCAGCAGCGCTGCGACTCCTCGACGTGCGCCAGGGCCACCTACCGCGACGCCCCGAACCTGAACTTGCGGCGTTGGATGAGGGGCGTGCCGTCGAGCGCGTACGTGGCGACGACCAATTGCCCGGCTCCCGCCGAGGTGTCCATCGAGGTGGCGGACGTCACGCCGCTCACGTTCGACCTGCAGGACTTCGCATTCGTCCCACCGGCGGCGGTCGACACGCCCGCCGCGCCGCCTCGGGGCGCCCCGCCCTGGACGTACCGGCCCGGCCCCGCCAAATTCGCCCCGGGTGCTGCGGACCCGCTGTTCTGGTGCTTCCCGGGCCGCTTCCTGGACAGCGCCCTCGGCGACCTCGAGGGCGACGCCGCGCGGTGGATCGACGACCCGGCGACGACAGCAGTGCCGGCGGCGCGCGTCGCCCGCTTCGGCCGCTACTACGACGGCCTCGACGCCGACGGCGACAACGTGGCCGCATGGCCCGCCCTGACCGCCCGCGCCGTCGATCCTGTCACCCTCGCGGTCCTCAACCGCGACGATCTCATCCCGCTGATCGCCGAACGCGAATACGAGGCGACCCTGCTCAATCCCGCCGCGTTCCCCGACCGGGACCCCACGCTCGGCGCCGTGTGGGTCGCCGCAGCCCGACAGATCTACGAGGAGTTCGCGGACCCCTCCAATTTCGCCGCCAATCACGAGCGGCACTACGCGGCGCTCAACCCGTCGGCTGTCGCGCCCTTCCCGCCTCCCCCGCCGGCGCCGGCCACGCTCGACGATTTCATCCACGACTACGCCGACCCGGCGGGCGTCTGGCACGTCGCCTACCCGACCGTCAGTCCCGACCCGCTGTTCGACTTCGCCGGCGACCGCGACGCCAGGGTCTTCGCCGAGTACGACATCCTGTTCGGGAACGAGTGGAACCGCGAGCCGCTCTGGCAGGGACTCGTCCGGTCCGAGTATCAGGACGACCACGACGCGGCCGGCGAAGGCGGCGGCCCCCTACGCCCGGTCGATCACCGGCTTCTCGAGGACCCGTCCGCGCAGGAGCGATCCTGCCTGGCGGCGGGGACGACGACACGGATCGTGGGAGCCTGGGGCACCTATCCCGGAGCGGCGAACTGGGGCGATCCGACGCACGGCCTGTGCGGCTTCGGTCTCGGCTCCGCCTCCCTTCCGCCGCCGGCGGACCCCCCGACGGGGCCCCTCGCCTGGCACCGGCGCGACGCCGACTGTCCCGCCGACGCGCCGGTGCCCGGGTCGGCGTCCCTGCCGCAGGTCTGGCTGCGCGACGATCCCTCCGACGACATCTACGATCCGCGCCTGGGCGCCGCCTGGGAGAAGGCTCTGGCAGGGGCCCCGGCGTGCCGTGACGCCCGCCAGTGCGACGCCTGGGCCCCGCCGATACCCGGCTACTACCAGGTACGCGTGCGCATCGAGCGCTCGCCCGCGAACCCCTTCGCCTGCGCGCCGATCACCTTCGGCGAACCCGCGCCCAGCCCGGAGTGCGCCTACCACCACTACCTCACCGACCGGACCAGAATGTTCCTGCCGCCCGGATGGCCCGACTACTGGGGCCCGCCCCCGGAACCGAACAGCCCGCCGCCCGCCATCGAGTTCGACGACCTCGTCTGGATCACCGACCTGCGCGCCGACGCGGCCCAGTGACACACCCGGCTACAACACGGGGTGCCGCTGCTACGGGAGGCAGAGGAGTGGCCGAGTCCCTCGTCTGGGCAGCGGTGGCTGTGTGGGCGGCCCTGGGCGTTCACGCCTCGGTGACCGATTTGCGTCACGGCATCATCCAGCGGCGCGCCGTCTGGAGCGCGGGCACCGGCACGGCGGCTCTGCTGGGCGCCGCGGCGGGCGTCGGCGGGGATCCTGGCCGTTTCGGCTGGGCCGTCGCCGCCGCGGCGATCGTCGGCCTGGTGCTCGAGGTGTGCTACCGGCTGGCGCCCGGCAGGCTCGGGTTCGGCGACGTGCGACTCATCGTCGCCAACAGCGTGCTGGCGGGTTGGTGGGGCCCCGAGTGGCCATGGTGGGCGTTGGGCGCCGGGGCGGTGGCGGCATGGCCCGCCGCGCTGCGAGGCGTCCTGCGCGACGGCAAACAGGCGCGGGTCCGCTGGGCGCCCGGCCTGGCGGCCGGCGCCGCGGGCGTGGTCGCGTACCTCCTCTGGTCCGTCGGCCCGGCCGGATGAGGCCCCGACCCAAGCCGGCTTGGCCGAGCGCCCAGGTGTAGCGAGATTACGATAGTCCTGTCTATATCCGATACTCTGGTGCCGTGCGTCATGTCGTCTGCCGCAACGCGGGCCGGTCGGCCGGACGCGACGACCGGGGCGACTCGCTGGCGTTCCTGGTGATCTGGCCGACGCTGCTCGTGGCGATCCTGGTCCTGCTCGTCCACGCATTCATCGTTAGCAACGCCCGCGCCGAGGCGGAGGTGGCGGCCTCGGCCGGATTGCGGGCGGCGTGGCGCGCGGCCGCGGACGCCGACTTCCTGCACGAACCCGGCACGACGAGGCGATATGCAGGCGAGGCGCCCCATCCGGCGGCGCGGCAGATGGCGCGCCGCGCGAGGGACGCCGTCGCCCGGGTGGCGGCAGAGGAGGACGGCTGGCGGTGGTGGACGCCGGGCGTCGCCGAGGTGCGCAGCGACTGGTGCGCCGCCGATCCGGCTGCCCGCCCGTCCGATCCGACGGATCCGGGGTGGGTGCGCGTGGTGGTCTCCGGTGAGGTGTTCGGGCCGGCGGCCGCCCTGTGGCCGAACCGTCTCGCCCGGGTCCACGCAGTGGCGACGGGACCGGCGGCGATCGACGCCGGCCCCCAGCAGTTGGCGCACTGGGGCTCATCGGGCGTGCCCGGCTCCCTGCCGTCCTGCTAGGCGGAACGTTCGATGTCGGATCGTGTTGGGGGCGGCCGAGGGGCTCTGCCGCCTCGGAGGTCGGTGGCGACGGCGCCCCAGCAGGTGGCGGTGCGGTCGCTGCGCAGCGCGCACGAATGCGAACGGCCGGCGGCGACGGCGATGTAGGCGCCGGTTGGCGCGTCGGTCTGGCCGTGCTCGTTCCCTCCCCAACAGGCGACGGTGGCGTTGCTGCGCAGCCCGCACGCATGCACGCCGGCGACGGTGATCGCCGTGAAGGCGCCGGCGGGGGGGTCGGTCTGGCCGTGCTCGTTGTCGCCCCAGCAGGCGACGGTGGCGTTCGTGCGCAGCCCGCAGGCATGCCCGCGGCCGACGGCCACCGCCGTGAAGGCGCCCTGCGGCGGGGAGTTGTTGTAGAAGTGCAAGCTGTAGCCCCAACACTCGACGGCGGCATCGGGGCGCAGCCCGCACGCGTACTCGCCGCCGGCGGAGATCGCCGTGAAGGCGCCCTCCGGCGGATCGGGTGTGCCGAAGGTGTTGTTGCCCCAGCACGCCGCGGTGCCGTCTCGGCGCAGGCCGCAGGAACTGTCCCGGCCGCCCCTGCTGAGAGACACAGCGGCGAAGGAGCCCTCCGGCGCGTCGGTATCGCCGTCGGCGTGATTTCCCCAGCACGAGATCGAACCGTCAGGGCGCAGACCGCACGCATGAAGCTTGCCGGCGGCGACCGCGACGAATTCGCCCTCCGGCGGGCTGAGATTGCCGAGGTATATCCCGTCAGCGTCGTGCCGATCGCCCCAACACCCAGCGGTGGCGTCGGGGCGCAGGCCGCACGCGAAGTTCAAGCCGGCGGCGATGGCGACGAACGGGCCCTGCGGCGGCAGGTCCAGTTGGCCGTAGTCGTCCCGTCCCCAGCATCCAACGGTGGCGTCGGGACGCAAACCGCAGCCATAGTCCCAGCCGGTGGAGATCGCGACGAACTCGCCCGCCGGCGCGTCGGTGCGGCCGTAGCCGGGGTAGCCCCAGCACGCGATGGTGCCGTCGCCGCGCAGCCCGCACGCATACCGCCCGCCGGCGGAGACCGCGACGAACTCGCCGTCCGACGCGTCGGTTCGCCGGATCAGGTCTCCCCAGCACGCGACGGTGCCGTCGCGGGCCAACCCGCACGAGAGATAGCTGCCCGCGGACACTGCGGCGAATTCGCCCGCCGGCGCGTCGGTCTGGCCCAACTCGTTCTGGCCCCAGCACACAACGGTGGCGTCGCCGCGCACGCCACAGGAATGCGAGTAGCCGGCCGAGACCGCGGCGAATTCGCCCGCCGGCGCGTCGGTTTGGCCGGACTCGTTCTGGCCCCAGCAGGCGACGGTGGCGTCGCCGCGCAGCCCGCACGAATGGGAAACACCCGCGGACACCGCAGTGAATCCGCCTGCGGGCGCGTCGGCCTCGCCGTACTCGTTCTGGCCCCAGCACGCGACGGTGGCGTCGCCGCGCACGCCACAGGAATGCGAGTAGCCGGCGGAGACCGCCACGAAAGACCCCTGCGGAGGTCTGGCCTGACCTGAATCGTTCCGCCCCCAGCACACAACGGTGGCATCGCCGCGCAGCCCGCACGTATGCGAACCGCCCGCGGAGATCGCCGTGAACGCATACCGGACCGGCTCGACCGGTTCGCCGACCCCCGCCGGAAGCGCCGGAACATCAAGCAGCACATCGGTGCACGCCGATGCGAGCAGCGCCAAACCAACCGCGGCGAGCCAGCCAATACGGGTCATCCGTGCGGGGTGTGCCGCGGCGCGACGCCATCGGTGTGCGGGCTCGGGGGAGGGGTTGGGTGCGTCGGCTGGGGTTGTGTGTGCGGTGCCGTTGGGGTGTGAGGGGGTGTGAGGGTTCATGGCGGCGGTTTGGCGATACTCATTGCGTTAGTTCGGTGTGGTGGGTGGGTTCAGTCGGCAGGTGTGTTCGGTTTCGTCGTCGTGGACGGTTTTGTGGAGGGTGTAGCCCTTGGGGCATTTGTGGGTGGTGACGGTGAGGGCGGTCTTGGTGGTGGTGCGCTGGCAGGTGTGTTTGACGGTGCCGGCGACGTGGTCTTCGTAGAGTTGGTAGGGGGGTTCGCCGGCGGGGACTTTTCGGCAGCTGCGTGGCGTGGTGGTGACGGTGGCGTCAATGGTGTCGGTCTTTGTGCAGGTGGGCGGGTCGGCGGGGTCGGCCGGTTCGACGGGGGCGTGGGTGGCGGGGCAGGTGTAGATCGTGGGCCGGGTGGGGGCTCGGGTGGTGACTTTGACGCAGTTCTGGCCTGAGAGGGTGTAGCCGGTTGGCGCGTCGTCGCAGTCGTAGGTGACGGTGGGTGGCTCAGTGAGGATGCAGTTCGAGCCGGACAGGGTCCCCGTGCTGCACGAGTAGGTCGTCGTC